>DJPK01000028.1:27701-49392 GCA_002438545.1 Caryophanales bacterium UBA6414 | reverse complement strand
CTAGTCTGAACTGTAACATTTTTATATTAAAGAAAAAGTAAACACGCGTTAATGTATTTACTTATTTTATTAATCCCTTTTTTTACTATCTATAACATTTTTAATATATTTTACAAACTCATCTTTAGGTAAAGTAGTTGTCTCATCACTACCAAACTTACGATAACTAACAGCATTATTATCTCTTTCTACATTACCTAAAATTAAAGTATACGGAATCTTCTTAGTTTGTGATTCACGAATCTTATAACTAAGTTTTTCACCTCTAGCATCCAAATTAACTCTAATACCATTATCTAGTAATAACTTTTCAATATCTTTAGCATAATCTAAATGATAGTCATTATTAACCGGAATAACATTTACTTGAATAGGACTTAACCAAGTAGGTAAAGAACCCTTAGTTTCCTCTAAAATAAATGCTGTAAATCTATCAAAAGTACCAAATATAGCACGATGTAAAACAACAGGAACTTTTTTAGAACCATCACTATCTACATAAGAAAGATTAAATCTTCTAGGTAATAAGAAATCAAGTTGACATGTTGATAAAGTTACCTCAGGACCAATCGCAGGTTTGACCTCTACGTCCAATTTAGGGCCATAGAAAGCAGCTTCTCCAATAGCCTCAGTATATTCACATCCAAGTTCATTTAAGACCTCACGAAGCCTATTTTCGGCCTCATTCCACATCTCATCATCATCAAAATATTTTTCTTTATCATTTTTATCACGTAAAGATAATCTAAACTTATAATTCTTAATACCAAAATCATTATAAACATCAAGTATTAAAGAAACAACTTTCTTAAACTCTTCTCCAATTTGATCAGGTCTAACAAATAAATGTGCATCATTTTGACACATACATCTAACTCTCTCTAATCCCTTAACAGCTCCACTTGCTTCATATCTAAAATCAGTAGCAAATTCCCCAATTCTAATAGGAAGTTCACGATATGAATGAATAGTATTACCATATATAAGCATATGATGTGGACAATTCATTGGTCTTAAAACAAACTCTTCATCATCAACCTTCATAGAAGGAAACATATTCTCTTTATAATGATCCCAATGACCACTAGTCTTATATAAATCAACAGTACCTACACATGGAGTATATACATGCAAATATCCCATCTTCTGTTCTTTCTCATAAATATAATTCTCTAATTGTTTTCTAACTAAAGCTCCATTAGGAAGCCATAAAGGCATACCCTTGCCAACTAAATCATGAACCATAAATATATCTAAATCTTTACCTATCTTGCGATGATCTCTTAATTTTAAATCTTCTAATTCATTTAAATAATTCTGTAAATCTTCTTCATTATAGAAACATACTCCATATATTCTTTGAAGCATCTTATTCTTAGAGTCACCCTTATAATAAGCACCACTAAACTTAATTAACTTAAAATATTTAATTAACTTAGTACTCTCAACATGTGGTCCTCTACATAAATCAACAAAATCTCCTTGTTGATATGCACTAATAACCTCATCAGGACCCATTCTCTCAATTAAATCTATCTTATAAGGATCATCTTTAAACATTTCTAAAGCTTCTTCCTTAGATAACTCTAATCTCTTAATTAACTTATTATCCTTACTAATTTTCTTCATTTCTTTTTCTATCTTAGCAAGAACTTCATCTGTAACAACATTCTCCCCTAAATCAATATCATAGTAAAATCCTTCATCAATAACAGGACCCACCCAAAACTTAGCCTCAGGATATAAATGTTTAACAGCATGTGCTAATAAATGAGCACAACTATGATTTAAAACACTTAATTTTTCATCTTCTTTAATATTTATCATTATTTATCATCCTCTCCATATTCATTAACTATTTTTCTTTTTAAACACTTTGAATTATCTTTATCATGTGAAGTAAAATCATAAAACTCAAATACATAATCCCAATATTTATTTATACATAACTTTCTTAAATCATTATGAGTAACCATATCACCATAAAAACCAATTGTCTCAATAGAAGCATTATCAACAATATCTCTGCATATATCTTCATCTAAATTAATAATACTATCTGCTAAAGATAAATAAATTATAATTAAATCAGCCATAATTCCTTTCTTAAAATTATTAGAGTTTAAAAAACCATTATATATCTTAACAAATGATGCTAAAAAATTTTCATCATTAATAAACTGTTTAATAGTAATCATTCTAATATAATCTTTTTCTAAATCATCAATAGCCTTGTCACCCCAATGATACAATAAATTAACATTAACGTTTTTTGACATATCATCCCCCCACATAACATAAAAAAGAGTATGGCAAGGAGTCTAAAAGACGGTACCATCCTCTTATTTAACTTAATTCACATAACGGTATTACCCGAAAACTTTTTCAAGCCTAACTCCAAGGTAGTAATTATTAACCAAACTAGTTTATTCACACCAACCATAAACTCTCTTTATAGTTAAATTAATAACCATGTCCTCTTCAACGTATTTACAAATAAATTATAAAACAAACTACTATAAAAATCAATATATTTTAATAAAAATAATCTCTAATACTTTTACATCCTCTTAATCTTCTCTTTAAAACAAGCGGATCAGTACCAAATGAGAACAATTCAGATACTAACAATACGTTATCAGCAGTTTTCATTCCAATCTTACCCAAAGCATCATTAAGCATCTTAGAAAAAGCATAATATAAAGCACTAGTATTAATACCTAATATAACATCGTATGACTTACCTTTTTCTCCATCAGATAATTTGTTATCTTCCCGACGATATTTATCAAAATCAACAAGAACTATATTATCACTTGTAAGTATCATATTCCTATTATGTAAATCTACTACTAATACTAAATCTTTAGCGAGTCTATCCATCGCATCATATATAGCACTAAAATTATCAACTAAATAATCAACAGGCATAGACAAAATATTATCAATAGCACTTTTATAATATTTCATTGTATATGCTACTATTTTATTATCTTTATTATAAAGTAAATCATATAACTTACAAAAGTTAGGGTCATTAAAATTTCTAAAATAATTAAATATATCTTCACTAATAACAGTTGGTGTATCATCAAATATTGTCAAAGGCTTCTTAGGTTCAACATCTTTTAGTTCCTTTAAACAAATATTTTCATCTTCCACTACTTTATAAATATTACCATAACAACCTGTATCATTAATTTTAGAAGTTGTCGTAAAACTAACCTCTTTACCATCCTTGTTATAATATTTCATAATATCTCCCCCATATCGACGAAATATTATAGCATAAACAAACGTATGTGTCAACTACAAGAGAAAAAGACTCCTAAGAGTCCTAAACTAATTCTAAGATAACTAATAAAGCGTTATCTCCTTTTCTTTCTTTCATTTTAACAATTCTAGTATATCCACCATTTCTATCTTTATAACGTGGAGCTATATCATTAAATACTTTATTTACACATGCTTCATCATTATGTAAAAATGCAAGGGCAAGTCTTCTAGAAACAAGACTACCATTTTTACCATATGTAACCATCTTATCAAAACATTTTCTAACTTCTTTTGCTCTAGTTTCAGTAGTAACAATTCTTTCGTTTTCAATAAGTTGTTTTGTTAAAGTAGCTAACATACTTCTTCTGTGTTTATTATCTCTTCCAAGTTTTCTATAAGCCACAATAATTCCTCCTCACTAATCTTCAGATTTAAAAGATAATCCCATATCTTTTACTTTATCTATTACTTCTTTTAATGACTTCTTACCTAAATTACGAATCTTCATCATATCGTTTTCAGTTTTATCAACCAAATCACGTAATGTTAAAATTCCAGCTCTCTTAAGACAGTTATATGCTCTAACAGAGAAATCTAAATCATCAATTGATACATCAAGCATCTTTTGAGTAGGATCATCTGTCTTACAAGTCATAAGACCAGTCTCATCAGCAATTTCATTCAAATCAGTTAAAATATTAAAATGCTCAATTAATATTCTACTAGCAAGTGCTATTGATTCTTCTGGTGTAATAGAACCATTAGTCCATACTTCAAGAACTAATTTATCATAATGATCGTTTTGGCCAACTCTCGCAGGTTCAACTTCATAATTAATTCTTTCAATTGGAGCATATAAACTATCAATAGCAATTACATTAAGCATATTCTTTTCAAATAATTTTTTATTTTCTTCAGCTCTTGTATATCCTCTACCAGTACCAATAGTCATTTCCATATTTAGACTACCACCCTCAGCAATATTAGCAATTACTTGATCAGGATTTAAAATCTCTATATCAGCATCTGCTTCAATATCACCAGCAGTAACAACTTTAGGACCTACAGCAGATAATCTAAGTATCTTACTATAATCATCACTATGATTCTTAATAACAATACTCTTTAAATTTAATACAATAGCTGTTACATCTTCGATAACTCCATCCATTTTTTGAAATTCATGAGCAACACCATCTATTTTAACACTAGTAATTGCGTCACCTGGTAAACTAGATAACATAACTCTTCTAAGAGCATTACCTAAAGTAGTACCAAATCCTTTTTCTAAAGGACCAATTTCAAATTTACCATAAAAATTATCTTTAATATATTCTTTAACTTTATAATCTGGTTTTTCAAATTTTAACATAAGTATACTCCCTTTCTTTATCCACGACGTCTTTTTGGTGGACGACAACCATTATGTGGAATTGGTGTTACATCTGTTATGCTAGTTACTTCTAATCCAACTGTTGATAAGGCACGAACAGCAGCATCTCTTCCTTGACCTAATCCTTTAACGAATGCTTTTACCTTTTTCATTCCCATATCAACTGCTTTTTTTCCAGCTGCCTCAGCAGCCATAGAAGCAGCAAATGGAGTTGATTTCTTACTTCCTTTTATACCTTGAGTTCCAGCAGAAGCCCAACTAATTACATTACCAGCTTCATCAGTGATAGTTACAACTGTATTATTAAATGTAGAATGAACATGTACTTCACCATTAGGAACATTCTTCTTAACTTTACGTTTTCTTGCATTATATGTCTTAGCCATATATATCTATTCCTCCTTATCTACGCTTTCTTCTTATTAGCTACAACTTTACCTTTACCTTTACGAGTTCTAGCATTTCTATTAGTTCTTTGACCTCTAACAGGTAAATTCTTTTTATGTCTTGTACCTTGATATGAATTTATTTCCATTTTAGTCTTAATATTCATATTGACTTCTCTTCTTAAGTCACCTTCAACTGTATATTTATCGATTTCTTTTCTGATTCTAGCTAATTCATCATCTGTTAAATCTTTAGCTTTCTTATCTAAATCAACATTAGCAGCTGTTAATATAGTTTTAGATAATCTTCTTCCAATACCATAAATATAAGTTAGTGAAATTTCAATTCTTTTTTCATTTGGTATATCAATACCTTTAATACGTGCCATTACTATTTCCTCCTATTAACCTTGTTTTTGTTTGTGTTTTGGATTTTCACAAATTACCATAACTTTACCTTTACGTTTGATTACTTTACATTTTTCACACATAGGTTTAACTGAAGCTCTAACTTTCATTTTAATTCCTCCTATTTCCTACTTTTTATTATAAGTAATACGCCCATGTTTTAAATCATAAGGTGATAATTCTACGACAACTGTATCACCTGGTAGAATACGTATATTATTTACGCGCATTTTACCAGAAACATGAGCCTCTACA
The DNA here is from genome assembly GCA_002438545.1 of Caryophanales bacterium UBA6414. GTDB lineage: Bacteria > Bacillota_I > Bacilli_A > RF39 > UBA660 > UBA6414. The sequence goes on along the minus strand of DJPK01000028.1, from coordinate 43,674 downwards.
ATGTGTCCGCCTTCTAATTCAACTCTAAATATTCCGCCCTTTAAAAGTTCTATAACTTTACCTTGAGTTTCAATAATGTCGTTCTTACCCAAAATTATCATCTCCTGTCAAAATCTCATAACCATCTTTCTTAACCAAGACAGTATGTTCAAAATGCGCTGACGGTTTATCATCTTGTGTAATAATTGTCCAATCATCATCAAGTAAATAAACATCAGCTGTTCCTAAATTTAACATTGGTTCAATAGCAATTACCATACCCGCTTTAAGTAGTGGGCCAGTACCCTTCTTTCCATAATTTGGAACATCAGGATCCTCATGTAATTCACTACCAATACCATGCCCTGTTAATTCTTTTACAACACCAAGCTTATATTTCTTAGCATAATTCTCAACAGCATTAGAAATATCACCAATTCTAGCTCCTTCTCTAACTTGCTTTAAACCTTCATATAAAGATTCTTCAGTATGCTTAAGTAAATATTTCTTTTCTTCACTTATATCTCCTACTGCATAACTCCATGCTGAATCTCCATGATATCCTTTATAACAAGCACATATATCAAGTGCTACAATATCACCATTTCTAAGTTTTCGCTTAGAAGGAATACCATGAACAACTTCCTCATTTACAGAAATACATATACTAGCAGGATATCCTTCATATCCTAAACAAGAAGGATACGCACCTTTACTCATTATAAAATCATGTGCTAACTTATCAAGTTCTTTAGTAGTAATACCAGGTTTAATAAATGGTTTTAAATATTGATGTGTCTGATAAACAATATTACCAGCTATTCTCATTAAAGAAATTTCATAATCACTCTTAATACTAATCATTATTAATTATCTCCTTAATTTCCTCAAAAATATCTAATGCACTCTTTCCCTCAGTAACTAAGACTTTTCTAAGTACACCCTTATTTTCATAATAATCGATAAGTTCTTTTGTTGTATTCATATAAACATCAAATCTTTTTTCAAAAGATTCTTTGTTATCGTCCCCTCTTACTGATAATTTATTACCGCAACGATCACATATATTATCAACTTTTGGTCTTAAACTAGGAATATCTAAATTATATGAACTACCACAACTAGAACACATAAGTCTACTTAATGCTCTCTTTGTAGCAAGTTCTTTAGAAATATCTAAAAATATTACTAAACCTAAATCTTTATTAAGTTCATTTAATAATTTTTCATAATAAATAGCTTGTTCCATACTTCTTGGATAACCATCCAGAATATAACCATTATTACAATCATCTTCCATAAGCCTACCCTTTAGAATTTTAAATGTAATATTGTTATCAACAAGTTGTCCATTAGCAAGAACTTCTCTTAATTTAATTCCCATATCGCTATCGCCATCAGCAACATCACGAAGAAGTGAACCAACAGATATATGAGGAATATTATACTCATCACTAATCAACTTAGATTGTGTTCCCTTTCCAGCTGATGGAGGAGAAATAAATATAATATTCTTCATTAATATCTACCACCTTTACTGTAGCTTCTATTTACTAAACTACTTTCAAGTTGTTTCCAAGTTTCTAATGCTACACCAACAACAATTAGAATACTAGTACCACCAATACTAACATTACTTGGTAATGATGTTGAAATAAAACTACCAAATACTATTGGAAGCCCAGCTATTAAAACAATAAATAAAGCTCCAACTAAAGTAATTCTACTTAATACTGTACTAATATAATCTTTTGTTTCCTTACCAGGTCTAACTCCTGGAATATATCCACCTTGTCTATTCAAGTTTTTAGATAATTCCTCAGGGTTAACTGTTAAGAATGTATAGAAGAAACTAAACAACATTATAATAATTACATATACACAAAATCCAACTGGTGTAGTATAGTTTACATACTTAGTAACAAATTCTACAAAAGCACTATTTTTATCCATAAGCCCAGCTATAAACGTTGGAATAGTAAATATAACCGAAGCAAAGATAACTGGCATAACACTAGCAGAATTTAACTTAAACGGAATATAATTCTGTTTAGCACCATAAGCACTACTTGATTGATTAGCATATTGAATAGGTATTCTTCTTTCTGAACACTCAATAAATACAATACCAACAATAATCAATATATAAGCAATTATAAATAATGCAAATGACGCAATACCAATAGCCATAGAAGAAGCATTATCAAGAACAAGTGCCTTGAAAGTACTACTAAACATATTTGGTATTGTAGATATAATACCTGCCATTATTAATAATGATACTCCATTACCAATACCTTTCTGAGTAATTTGATCACCAAGCCATAATAAGAATGCTGTACCACCAGTTAATATAGTTGCAATTTTAATATATGTAAATGCCGTAACATTACTTCCTTTAACAAAAGCAAATGCCATTGCAAATCCTTGCAAAAAAGCAATAACCAAACCTAAATATCTATTAATTTGATTAATCTTTTGCCTTCCAGCTGCACCAGATTCCTTTAATTCAGTAAAGTATGGAACTATATCCATTTGTAAAATACTAGTTATAATAGATGCTGAAATATAAGGCATAACACCTAAAGCAAATATAGAGAATTGTTTTAAAGCACCACCTGCAATAGCATCATAAAAATCCCATATTCCTAAATCAGATATAGCACCTTCTGTACCAGGAACTGGTATTGTTGTCCCAACAACAAATACAAATAAAGCCATAAGAGTAAAACCAACTCTTTTTCTTATATCCTTGTTCTTAGGACTAAATAACAGCTTTAGTGTCTTAAACATCTAGATCACCTCAGCTTTTCCACCATTTTTTTCTATCTTAGCTTTAGCAGTTTCAGAAAAAGCATTTGCTTTAACAACTAATTTCTTAGTTAATTCTCCACTACCTAAAACTTTAACACCATCTAATTCTTTTTTAACAAGTCCAGTATCTAATAATAATTCTACTGTAACTTCTGTACCATCTTCAAAACCTTCTAAATCACTAACATTAATTGTAGCATAGTTAGTTCTGAAGTTATAATTGTTGAATCCTCTTTTTGATAATCTTCTGAATAATGGAAGTTGACCACCTTCAAAACCTAGTCTTACTCCACCACCAGTTCTAGCATTTTGACCTTTATGACCTTTACCACTAGTCTTACCAAGACCACTACCAGCACCACGTCCTACTCTTTTTCTAGTTTGAACAGAACCTTCATTAGGTTGTAATTCATGTAATTTCATTATCCTCTAATCTCCTCTACTGTTTTACCTCTAAGAGTAGCAATATGTTCTGGTGATTTTTGATTTTTTAATGCATTTAAAGTTGCTCTAGCCATATTAATCTTAGTACTAGAACCAAGACTCTTAGATAAAACATCTTTAACACCTGCAAGTTCAAGTACATCTCTAACTGGTCCACCAGCCTTAACTCCAGTACCTTCTTTAGCAGGTTTTAACATAACTCTTACTGCTCCCTCTTTCTCAATTATTTCATGAGATATAGTACGATTATCAATTAATTCAACATTTATTAAATTTTTAGAAGCTGCTTGTGTAGCTTTCTTAACAGCATCTGGCATTTCTTTTGCTTTACCAATACCAATGCCAACTTTTCCTTTTCTATTTCCTACTACTACTGTAGCTGAGAAACGAAATTGACGTCCACCTGAAACAACTTTAGTTACACGATTAATAGCTATAACTTTATCCTCAAGATCACTTTTTGGTTTTTCAACTCTTCTAGGTCTTTTCTTGTTATCTTTGTTATGTCTATCAAACTTTTTTCCTTCAGGTTGTTTATTAACTTCTTTAGTCTTTTCGTCCATTAGTTATCCTCCTTATTAGAATTCTAATCCATTTTGACGTGCAGCATCAGCTAAAGCTTGAACACGTCCATGATATAGGTATCCACCTCTATCAAATACAACACTAGTAATCTTAGCATCTTTAGCTCTTTTAGCGATTACTTCACCGATTTTTGCAGCGGCCTCTTTATTTCCACCATTAGAAATCTTTAAATCTTTTTCTAAAGTAGATGCACTTACTAAAGTGACACCATTAACATCATCGATAATTTGTGCTGTAATATTAGCGTTTGATCTAAAAACACAAAGTCTAGGTTTTTCAGGAGTACCTGATAATTTTTCTCTAATTCTTTCATGTCTTTGAACACGCATTTCATTTCTTGAAACTTTCTTAATCATAAGCCCTTCTCCTTTACTTATTATTTAGATGCTTTCTTTCCTTCTTTACGTCTAACAACTTCACCTTTATAACGAATACCTTTTCCTTTATAAGGTTCAGGTTGTCTAATACTACGAATTTCAGCAGCAAATTGACCAACTGCACATTTATCAACACCAGATACTTCTATCTCAGTATTAGAAACAGCTTTAACAGTTAATCCTTCAGGAATTTCTGTTTTTACAGGATGAGAATAACCAGCATTAGTAGTTAAAATATTACCACTAACAGCAAATTTATAACCAACACCAATAATCTCTAATCCCTTTGTATAACCTTCACTAACACCTTTAATCATATTATTTAAATTAGCATTAGTAGTACCATGCATTTGGTTTGCTATTTTATTATTTTTTAATTTTAATACTGTAAGAGTATTTCCCTCAACTTTAACATCAACATCATTACTAAGTGTTAAACTAAGTTCACCCTTAGGTCCTTTTACAGTTACATTTTTACTATTAACATCAACATTAACATTTTCTGGAATAGTTAAAACTCTGTTACCAATACGACTCATTATCTCACCTATTACCAAACATAAGCAATAACTTCTCCACCAACGTTATTTTTACGAGCTTCTTTATCAGTCATAACGCCTTTTGGAGTAGAAATAATAGCAATACCTAAACCATTAAGAACTCTTGGTAATTTTTCAGCACTTGCATATACTCTAAGTCCTGGTTTAGAAATTCTCTTAAGACCAGTTATTACTCTTTCTTTATTTTGACCATATTTTAATGTTAATGTTAATATATTATCTTTTACACTAAATTCTTCAATAAAACCTTCATCTTTTAAAATAGTTGCAATTTCAACTTTCATTTTAGAAACAGGCATTTCAACAATTTTATCACGATTTTGATTCTTATTACGAATTCTTGTAAGCATATCTGCGATTGGATCTGTCATATAAATCCCTCCTTCTTTATTTACTAAGTATAAAATACTATCTAATTTATCAAATTAATAAATTCTACCAACTTGATTTTTTAACGCCAGGTATTTGTCCCTTATAAGCTAATTCTCTAAAGCAAATACGACAAATACCAAATTTTCTAAGTACACCATGAGGTCTACCACATATTTGACATCTTGTATATTCTCTAACCTTATATTTAGGTTTTCTTTGTGATTTTACAATCATTGATTTCTTTGCCATAGTTTCCCTCCTTATTTCCTAAAAGGAACTCCAAGTTCTTTTAATAAATCATAAGCTTCTTCGTTAGTCTTAGCAGTAGTAACAATTACGATATCCATACCGCGAACTTTTTCAACTTCATCAAAATTAATTTCTGGGAAGATAATTTGTTCTTTAATACCGATAGTATAATTTCCTCTACCATCAAAACTCTTAGGAGATAAACCTCTAAAATCTCTTACACGAGGTAAACTAATAGAGATTAATTTATCTAAGAATTCATACATTCTTTCTCCTCTTAAAGTAACTTTACAACCAATCTTATGTCCTTCTCTTACTTTAAATGAAGCAATAGACTTTTTAGCTTTAGTTACTTCAGGTTTAAGACCTGTAATTTTTTCAAGATCGCTTACTGCATACTCTAACATTTTAGAATTACTAACAGCATCTCCTACACCCATATTTACTACAATTTTATCAATTTTTGGAACTAACATAATTGTTTTATAATTATGTTTTTCAATTAAACTTGGAACGACTTCATTTCTATATTTTTCTTCTAGGCGGTTCATTAATAATCCACCCTCCTTCCGAATTAGTCAATCTTTTCATTTGATTTTTTTGATATTCTAATTTTTTTACCATCTTTATCGAACTCAAATTTTATTCTAGATGGTTTCTTTGTTTTAGGATCAATTAACATAACATTAGATATATGAATTGGTGCTTCAACTTCTCTAATTTCACCATTTCCGCCATTATATTTAGGTTTTAAATGTTTCTTTCTAACATTAACGCCTTCAACAACAACTTTATCACCTAATACTGAGATAATTTTTCCTTCTTTGCCTTTATTAGCACCGGCAATTACCATTACTTTATCACCAGTTTTTAGTTTCATACGTATATCCTCCTTACAGGGTTATAGCACTTCTTTAGCCAAACTTACAATCTTTGTAAAGTCTTTATCTCTAAGTTCACGTGCTACCGGACCCAAAACACGAGTACCGACAGGACTCTTATCATCTTTAATAATAACACATGCGTTATCATCAAATTTAATATAGCTTCCGTCTTCTCTTCTTACTCCAAACTTACTCCTAACAATTACGGCTTTAACAACCTTCCCTTTTTTAATATTACCATTAGGAGTAGCTTTTTTAACTGTACCAACAACGATATCCCCGATGTTGCCAGTTTTAACTTTGCTTCCACCAAGAACTCTAATTACTAATAATTCACGAGCTCCACAATTATCCGCTACTTTTAAGCGAGTTTCTTGTTGTATCATTTATTTTTCCTCCTTCCAACTAAAGGATTATAGCCTTTTCAATAACTTCGGCTAGTGCATATCTTTTAGTTTTAGATAATGGTCTAGTTGCAACTAGACGAACTTTATCGCCAACCTTGGCAATATTTTCTTCGTCATGAGCAGCATATTTCTTAGAGTATTTTACTCTCTTACCATATAATGGGTCTTTCTTTTGTGTTTCAACTTTAACAATTATTGTTTTGTCAGCCTTATCACTTACAACAATACCCACTAACTCACGTTTCTTATTTTCTTTCATAAGAGCCATTCTCCTCCTCTTAATCTTCCATTTCTCTTTCTTTAAGAATAGTTTTAAATCTAGCTACAGTTTTTCTTAACTCTCTAATTCTTAATGGATTTTCTAATGTACCAGTTGCTTGTTTCATTCTTAAATTAAATAGTTCTTCCTTACTTTCAGCTATTTTTTTATTAATTTCATCAGTGGATAACTTTCTAATTTCATTAGTTTTCATTATTTTCACCACTTTCTTTCATAACAAATTTTGTTTTAATTGGTAATTTATGAGATGCAAGTCTTAAAGCTTCTCTAGCTGTAGCTTCATCAACATCACCAATTTCAAACATAATTTTTCCTTCTTTAACAACTGCAACCCAAACTTCTGGATTACCTTTACCTTTACCTTGTCTTGTTTCTAAAGGTTTTTTAGTAAGTGATAAATTAGGGAATATATTAATCCATACTCTACCACCACGTTTCATATATCTTGTCATTGCAATACGAGCAGCTTCGATTTGTTGAGCAGTAACCCAAGCGCCTTCTTTAGCCATTAAGCCATACTCACCAAAATGAAGTTCAGTATTACCTTTTGCTTTTCCATCATATCTGATACGGAAAGTTTTTCTATGTTTAGTTCTTTTTGGCATCAACATGAGAACTACCTCCCTTTTCTAAAATTTCGCCTTTGTAAATCCATACTTTAACACCAATTTTACCATAAGTAGTATCAGCTTCACTAGTAGCATAATCAATATCAGCTCTTAAAGTATGTAATGGAATAGTTCCTTCAGAATATCCTTCACCACGAGCTATATCAGCACCGCCTAAACGTCCAGATACTAAAGTTTTAATTCCCTTAGCGCCAGCTTTCATTGTATTTCTAATTGCTTTCTTTTGAGCAACTCTAAATGATACACGATTTTCAATGTTATGGGCAATATTATCAGCAACAAGTTGAGCAACCATATCAGGGTTCTTAACTTCAACAACTGAAATTTGAACATTTTCAGAAACTAGTTTAGAAAGTTCTTTCTTTGCTTTTTCTATTTCTGTACCATTCTGACCGATAATTAATCCTGGACGAGATGTATTAATAAATACTTCTGTTCTCTTAGCATTTCTTTCAATAACAACACTAGAAATACCAGCAGGTTTAAATTTCTTAAAAACATATTTACGAATTTTAACATCGTTATTTAAATTCTTAGAGAAATCTTTTTTATCAGCATACCATTTTGATGTCCAGTCCTTATTAATTCCTATTCTAAGTCCCACTGGACTAACTTTTTGTCCCATTAACAACTCCTCCTTTACTTATTATTTCTTTCACTTACAATTACTGTAATATGACTTGTTTTATGATCTTTTCTACCAACATGTCCTCTTGAATCCATCTTAGCTCTTTTCATAACTATACCTTCATCAACATAACATGTAGATACATATAAATTATTTTCATCTAATTTTAAGTTATTAACTGCATTGCTAGTAGCAGACTTTAATACCTTTTCAATAACTCTAGCGGCCTTTTGAGGTTGATTAGCAAGGATAGCCATTGCTTCATCAACATCTTTGCCTCTGATTAAATCAATTACTAATCTAGTTTTTCTAGGAGCTATTCTAATAGTTTTTGCTACTGCTTTAGCTTGTTTATTTTCCATTATAGTCCTCCTCTAAGAAAATTATTTCTTCTTATCTGCGCCGTGTCCACCAAATTTACGAGTTAGAGAAAATTCACCTAATTTATGACCTACCATATCTTCAGTTACATAAACAGGAATAAATTCTTTACCATTATGTACCGCAAAAGTGTGACCAATAAAATCAGGATAAATTGTTGAACGACGAGACCAAGTTTTAATAACTTCTTTTTTACCTGTTTCATTAAGCTTCTGTACCTTCTTTAGTAATCTATCAAATACATAAGGCCCTTTTTTTAAACTTCTTGCCATTATTTAATCATCCTTTCTTTTTTATTTACGACGAGTCACGATATACTTATCTGATTCTTTTTTATTTTTTCTAGTCTTAAGTCCTAATGCTGGTTTACCCCAAGGAGTCATTGGTCCACTTCTACCAACAGGAGCACGACCTTCACCACCACCATGTGGGTGATCATTAGGGTTCATAACAGAACCACGAACAGTAGGTCTAACACCTTTATATCTTGTTCTTCCAGCTTTACCAACTTTAACTAATTCATAATCTTCGTTTCCTACAACACCAATTGTAGCACGACATGTTCCTAAGATTTTTCTAGTTTCGCCACTAGCAAGTCTTATTAGAACATATTTACCTTCTCTACCTAATATTTGAGCAGATCCACCAGCACTTCTTGCAAGTTGTCCACCCTTGCCAGGTTTTAATTCGATATTGTGAATAACAGTACCAACAGGAATGTTCATAATTGGCATTGTATTACCAACTTTAACATCAACCATTTCACCGCTTTCAACAACATCACCAACGCTTAATCCCTTAGGAGCTATGATGTATGATTTAACACCATCCATATAACTAATTAAAGCTATATTAGCACTTCTATTAGGATCGTATTCTATACTCTTAACAACAGCAGTAACTCCGTCCTTAACTCTCTTAAAATCAATTAAACGATATTTTCTCTTAACACCGCCACCACGATGTCTAACTGTAATCTTACCTTGGCTATTACGACCATCAGTCTTTTTCTTAGTATCTGTTAAACTTTTAAGAGGTTTTTCATTAGTAATTTCTCCACTAACAAGTACACTTCTTTGTCTACTACCACTAGTTCTAGGTTTAAATACTCTAATTGCCATTACTTATTTCCTCCTCACTAATCAAAATTAATTGAATCTCCATTAGCTAATCTAACGCATACTTTCTTATATTTATTAGTCATACCAGTATACTTTCCAACTCTTTTCTTCTTAGGATGAGAGTTAGCAGTAGTAATACTAACAACCTTAACATTAAAGATACTTTCGATAGCTTGTTTAATCTGAGTCTTATTAGCAGTTGGAACAACTTTAAATACATATTTATTCTCATTAGCTAACATACTAGATTTTTCTGTAATAACAGGTGCTAAAATAATATCAAAATTCTTATTCACAAGAAAGCACCTCCTCTAATTTACTTAAAGCATCATTAGTAATAACTAATTTATCGCAATTAACAACATCATATGTACAAACTTCATTAGGAAGTACAACTTTAACATTTCCTAAGTTTCTAGAAGCAAGACATACATTATCATTAAGTTCTTCAACTACTAATAAAACTTTACTATCAACTAAATTTAATTTCTCTAATAAAGAAATCATTTCTTTAGTCTTATTACTTTCTAATTTTAATTTTTCAAGAACAACTAATTCATTATCTAAAGTTTTATAACTTAAACTAGATAATAAAGCAAGTCTTCTTTCTTTCTTATTCATTTTTTTAGAATAATCTCTTGGTTTTGGTCCAAAAACTATTCCACCATGTCTCCATTGAGGTGATCTAGTACTACCTTGACGAGCATTACCAGTTCCTTTTTGTCTCCATGGCTTTCTTCCACCACCAGATACTTCACTTCTAGTCTTAGTGCTATGAGAGCCTTGTCTTCTAGAAGCACCAGCTAAAATTAAAGCATTATATAGTACAGCATCATTTGGTTCAATATTCCAAACGTTATCTTTTAAATTAATTTCCTTAACCTTTTCACCATTAAGGTTTAACATATCTAATTTAGACATAATTTCCTCCTCTACTAAGCATTAGTTGTTTCTTCGTCTTGTACATTTTCATTAGTACTAATTTCTTCAACTACTGGAGCACTAACTTCATATGAAACAAGTTCAACTTTGTTATTAACAACTCCTGGATTCTTAACTGCAGTTTTAATTAATACTAAAGACTTTTTAGGCCCTGGAACATTTCCTTTAATTAAGATAACATTATTTTCTAAATCTACTTGTACTATTTCTAGATTTTGAATGGTAACTTGTTCATTACCCATATGACCAGGCATTTTCTTTCCTGGAATAACTCTCATTGGTAATAATGTTCCCAATGAACCTACACCACGATGATATTGAGAACCATGTCCCATTGGTCCACGTGATTGATTATAACGTTTAATAACGCCCTGAAATCCTTTACCTTTAGAAGTGCCAGTTACATCAACCATTTCTCCTTCAGCAAATAAATCAGCTTTTACAACTTGACCAAGTTGATAATTACTAACATCTACACCTCTAATTTCTCTTAAGAAGCGCTTAGGTGTTGTGTTAGCTTTCTTCAAATGACCCATTTCTGGCTTATTACTAAGACTTTCTCTCTTATCGAAAGCTGATAACTGGATAGCATCATATCCATCAGTAGTAACTGTTTTAACTTGACTAACAACGTTAGGTTCAACTTCAACAACAGTTACCGGAATTAAAACTCCATCCTTAGTAAAAACTTGAGTCATCCCGATCTTACGACCTAAGATTCCTTTCATTTTACATTCCTCCTATAATTGAATCTTTATATCAACACCACTAGGTAAATCTAGATGCTGAAGAGCATCGATAGTTTCTTTACTTGGGTTATTGATGTCTATTAATCTTTTGTGAGTACGCATTTCAAATTGCTCTCTAGAGTCTTTGTACTTATGTACGGCTCTTAAAATAGTGTACTTTTGAACATCTGTTGGAAGTGGAATTGGTCCACTAACTTCTCCACCAGTTCTTTTAACAGTAGCTACGATTTTAGCAGCAGCATTGTCTAAAAGTCTGTGTTCATAAGCCTTTAATTTGATTCTCACTTTTGTGTTTGACATTTTATTTCCTCCCTTCGCCTATATCCAGTATAGACTTGCTCCGACCGAATTACCTGATAAACCTAATTAAATATTTAACAACTTAACCGGGTGTATCAGCAACCTCGTTCATCTAAGCCAGCCACACACTTAGTAATTATACTAGATAGTTTACATAAAATCAAGTCTTTTTTAATATTTTTCTAAATTTTATTTTTTCCTTTAATTATAAGCATTTCTATCTCGATAAAATACCAAATATTTGACACCTCAAAACTTCTTTACATTGACAAAAAAATTATTAGCAGTATAAACCACTAATAATTATTTCATTCCTAATTCTTTCATAATATCATTAATAACTACTCTCTCATCAAAAGGATGTCTCTCGCCATTAATTTCTTGATAATCTTCATGGCCCTTACCTAATATAAGAATAACATCCCCATCTTGAGCATTCTCTATACAATACTTAATAGCTTCTCTTCTATCAGGAATAATAATATATTCACCATTAGTCTTCTTCATCCCAACTAAAATATCACGAGCTATATCATCAAAACTCTCATATCTAGAATTATCAGAAGTAATAACCGATAAATCAGCATATTTGCCAGATACTTCTCCCATATCAAATCTACGATCACGACTTCTATTACCACCACAGCCAAATAATGAAACTATTCTTTTCGGATTATATTCCTTAACAGTTGATAAAATACTCTCCATACTAACACCATTATGGGCATAATCTATAAATACACTATACCTATCTGATACATCTACTCTCTCCATTCGACCACGAACTTTAAAATTAAGTAATCCATCTTTAATACTATTAGCATCTATATTAAGTAAACTACCTAAAGTAATTGCTGCCATAGCATTATAAGCAGAAAACTTACCTGGCATATTAACCATAAATGTATCTTCAACTAAACCACTAGTCCTAATCTTAATACCTAAAAAATCATTATTATGCAAATATTCAATATCATTGCATCTTAAACTAGCTTCACGAGAAGTACCATAACTATATACTTGACAACTACACTCTTTAGTCATATCTATATAATGTTTATCATCAATATTAAAAATACCAATACGAGATTGTTTAAATAACAAACTCTTACAATACACATATTCCTCAAATGAAGCGTGTTCATTAGTACCAACATGATCTAAAGTTAAATTAGTAAATATTGCATAATCGAATATTAAATTCTTAACTCTTCCAACCTTTAAAGCCTGAGATGAAACTTCCATAATTAAATATTCAACACCATTATCAACCATTTCTCTCATATATTTATATAATTCATAAGATTCAGGTGTTGTATTAGTATTACTATAATATTTATCTAAGTAATATGTTCCTGTAGTTCCAATAATACCTACTTTATAAGAAGCACTCTCTAATACTTTCTTTATCATAAAAGAAGTCGTAGTCTTACCTTTAGTACCTGTAATACCAATTAAAGTTAAAAACTTTTCAGGATTGCCAAAATAATTAGAACATACCTGACAAAAAACATCTCTTGTATTCTTAACTTTAACAACCGCTATATCATTAGATACCGTTATATCTTTTTCACATATTATAGCAGTCGCCCCCATAGAAATAGCCTTATCTATATAATCATGACCATCACTATTAAAACCTACTAAAGCTATAAATAAAGAATTATTAGTCGTTTTTCTAGAATCATACACTAGATTATCTATCGTAATATTTGTACTACCACTAATAACTTCACATTCAATACCTTTTAAAATATCATTTAATTTCATAATCCACCCCACTACTATATTATTAAACTTCTACGATAACATTATCTTCTTTTAACTCATCTTTAAATATTTCAGCAAATTCTACTAATTCTTTTTTTATAACATCCGGATATACTGCCTTCGTTGTCCTAATAGCATCATAAATATTTTTAAAATTAACTGTTGATCTATTCTCATACAAAGCATTAGAAAACATTTGCCTAAATATAACCAAAGCTATATCCGGATACCTTGAAGATAATTCGTATACTCTCTTATATTCACTTGTCATATTAACAATAAACTTAACTATTTGTTCTTTAACAAAATACTTATATGGTAAATATACTCCCGTCTGTTTCTCTATTTTAGGTAAAGTCCTTAAAAGTATTTGCACACACATCTCTTGAGTCGGTTCACTAACATCAACCTTTTCAAATCTTCGCATAAAAGCCTTATCTCTTAAGATATATCTCTCATACTCATAGTTTGTCGTAGCACCAACCATCTTTATTGAACCTCTACTAAGGCCTTCCTTAAACATATTAGCAAGGTCCAAAGCTCCTTGACTAGTCCCACCAATTAAAGTATGAATTTCATCAATAAATAATATTGCCTTATCTAACTTCTTTAATTCTTCAATTAAAAGTAAAGCTTTATTATCACCATCATATTCTCCCACAATTGCTGATGTATTAATTCTATATATCTTATAACCCATCAAAGCATTAGGTACTTGTCTTCTTTGAATCCTATAAGCAAGTCCCTCAACAATAGCAGTTTTACCAATGCCTGGTTTACCTACTAATACTGCTGACTTTTCCGGAGTAAGTAAAACTAATATTAACTTTTTAATTTCATCATCTCTAGCAATTGCCGGATCAGTTATATAATTAACATCAGTTAAAATATCTGAATACTTATCTAAAATACTTTCTCTCATTTTATCACCTAACCTTATACCGACCACAATTTATTTCTTTAAAATATCAATAATCTGTCTCTTAAGTTTATCATCAATATTAGCCACTAACTTCTCTATCTTAATTGATTTATTGTATAGATGAAGTTTATCTTCAAATTCATATAACTTACTAACTACACCCTGTATACATTTGTGTGCAGCATTCCTACTAATATCATAATTCTCACTAATCTCTGTTAAAGATAAATTATTAAAATAATATTCTTCAAAATATAATCTTTGTTTATCACTTAATAATTCACTATAATAATCATATAAAATAATAATATATTCTCTATCATTCATAATTATAAATCCTTAAATAATCCATATATATACTTCTCTATGTCAAATACTTCTAAGTCATCAGTACCTTCTCCTAGGCCAACAAACTTAACAGAAGTATTAGTTTCTTCTTTAATACCTAAAACAATACCACCTTTAGCAGTACCATCTAACTTAGTAAGAACAATTCCTGTAATATTAGTAATCTCATTAAAAGATTTAACTTGTGAAATAGCATTCTGTCCTGTTGTAGCATCCACTACTAATAATGTCTCATGTGGCGCATCAGGTATAATCTTTTTGATAACTTTATTAATCTTGCTTAATTCTTGCATCAAATTAGACTTGTTTTGTAAACGACCAGCTGTATCAACTAGTACAACATCATAATCTTCTTCACTAGCTAAAGTAATACCATCATATATAACAGCTGAAGGATCTTTTGAAGAAGAACTAACTACTTTAGCTCCTATTCTATCTCCCCATTCGTTAATTTGTTCAATAGCACCTGCTCTAAAAGTATCACCCGCAACAAGTAAAACTTTTTTGCCTTCATTAATCATCTTACTTGCTAACTTACCAATAGTTGTTGTTTTACCAACACCATTAACTCCCACAAACAATATTACTGTCGGACCATCACTAGCATAATTAATCTTAGAACTTATTATTCCATTACCAACATACATAATAAATAATTCATCAATAATAATATTCTTAAGATCTTCTGTACTAGTAATCTTTTCTTCTTTAACACGATGTCTTAATCTATCAACAAACTTAACAACCGTATTAACTCCTATATCTGCAGTTATTAATATATCTTCTAACTCTTCAAAATAATCATCATCTATAAACTTATATTTATTAGATAAATTAGATAACTTAGAAGTAAACTCTAGTCTAGTTTTCTTTAAACCATTATCATATTTAACAACTTCTCTATCTTCTTTACTAAATACTTTTTTTAATTTATCAAATATTCCCATAAATACCCCATCCTCCACCCAATTATATCATGGATACCATGAAAAATAAATAAATATAAATTATTTTACAAAAAAAAGAAACTATTTAGCTTCATCTGTCGCTCTAGTTTCTCTTATAACAGTTACTTTAACAGTACCTGGATATTGAATCTCACTTTCAATTCTATTCTTAATTTCTCTAGCTATTTGATAAGACATTAAATCATCTACTTCATCAGGTTTAACAATAACTCTAAGTTCACGACCTGCTTGAATAGCATAAGACTTATCAACACCCTTAATATC
>DJPK01000028.1:16602-27624 GCA_002438545.1 Caryophanales bacterium UBA6414 | reverse complement strand
CCTGGTCTTGAAGCCGAAATGGTATCAGCAATACTAACTATTGTTGAAATAACACTAGTGGCTAATTCATCACCATGATGTGATGCAATCGCATTAATAACCACACTATTTTCGTTATATTTCTTTGCTAAATCAACACCAATCTGAACATGTGAACCTTCCATCTCAAAATCAATTGCCTTACCAATATCATGAAGTAAGCCTGCTCTCTTAGCTAAATTTACATTCTCACCAAGTTCAGCAGCAATTAATCCTGAAATATTAGCAACTTCAATTGAATGCCTTAAAGCATTTTGCCCATAACTAGTTCTAAAATGCAGTTTACCAATAATATCTACTAAATCAGGGTCAATTTTTGATAAACCAAGTTCATAAACAGCTTCTTTACCATATTCCCTAACCTTTTGCTTAACTTCAGAACACATCTTATCATAAAGTTCTTCAATTCTAGCCGGATGAATTCTACCATCCTTAATAAGTCCCTCTAAAGTTAATCTAGCAATCTCTCTTCTCAATGGATCAAAACTTGAAATAACAATCGCTTCCGGAGTATCATCAATAATTAAATCAACGCCTGTTACTGACTCAATAGTACGAACATTACGACCCTCTCTACCAATAATTCTACCCTTCATTTCATCATTAGGTAAAGTTATAACTGATACAGTTTGTTCATTAGTAACATCCGCTGCATACTTTTCCATACTATTAATAAGTAAATTTTTAGCTTTACTATCAACATCTAACTTAGCTTCTGTCTCCTTTTCTTTAATATAAGTAGCAATTTCTACAGCCATCTTATCTTCAACAGTCTTCATAACTTCTTTTTTAGCTTGTTCTCTAGAATATCCACTAATTCTCTCTAGTTCTTCTAATTGTTGTCTTTTAATTTCTTCTAGTTTGTCCTTAGACTCTTGAATCTCATCTTGTTTCTTAAGTAAATTTTTCTCTCTATCATCTAAGTTTTTTTCTCTGTCTTGTAAAGATTCACTTCTTCTATCAATGCTACTCTCTCTTTGTAAAAGTCTTTCTTCCATCTCTTTTACTTCATTTTTCTTTTCTTTAATATCTTTATCAGCCTCTAATTTTAATCGATGAACTTCTTCTTTGGCTTCAAAAATAGAATCACGTTTAATCTTATCAGCGTCTTTCTTAGCCTTATCAATTATACTCAATGCCGTACTTTCTTCTTTCTTCTTTTTGATAAAGAAAGAAACTAACAAAATAGCTACACCAACTATAAAACCAAGAATAAACATTAAAATAAAAATAGCAATATTATCCACATAACACCTCCTCGTATCAAAAATATTTATAGAAAAAAACAATCATTTATATTTAAATCTATACAATATTATTGTATAAACAATTCTTATCGATGTCAAGTGAAAATATTAAAAAGAAGTTACTCACTAGCAACTTCCTTCTTAACTCTATCTATCCCATAATGTTTTCTAATTTCTGTCTCAAGTTGTTCACACAATTCAGGATTATCTTTCAAAAATTGTTTAACATTCTCTCTACCTTGACCAATTTTATCACCATTATAAGAATACCAAGCACCACTCTTCTCTATTAAACCAATATCCGCTGACATATCAACAATCTCTCCAAGTTTAGATACTCCTTCACCATACATTATATCAACACTAGTAGTTCTAAATGGTGGAGCAACTTTATTCTTAACAACCTTAATATTAGTCTTATTACCAATAATATCCGTACCTTGTTTTATTTGTTCACCACGTCTAATATCGAGTCTAACTGAAGCATAATACTTAAGAGCCTTACCACCTGGTGTCGTCTCAGGATTACCAAATAATATACCAACTTTTTCTCTTAACTGATTAATAAATATCACAATAGTATTAGTCTTATTAATTGAACCTGATAGTTTTCTTAAAGCCTGAGACATAAGTCTTGCTTGTAAACCAACATGAGAATCTCCCATCTCACCATCAATCTCCGCCTGAGGCACTAAAGCTGCTACTGAGTCAATAACTACAATACTAACAGCTTCACTTTTAACTAAAGCATCACATATTTCTAAAGCCTGTTCTCCGGTATCCGGTTGTGATAATAAAAGTTCATTAATATCAACACCTAAATTAGATGCATAAACTGGATCTAAAGAGTGCTCAGCATCAATAAAAGCTGCTCTCCCACCATTCTTCTGTACCTCAGCAATAGCATGAAGTGCAAAAGTTGTCTTACCAGAAGACTCAGGACCATAAATTTCTATAATTCTACCCTTAGGATAACCACCAACACCTAAAGCAATATCAAGAGCAAGTGAACCACTTGGACTAACTTCAACTTCAACATTTTCTTGCTCACCAAGTTTCATAATTGAACCCTTACCAAATTGCTTTTCAATATCTGCAAGAACTTGTGCTAATGCCTTATCCTTATCTATTCCATTTCCAACTGTTTTTGCCATAAATAAAACCTCCTTTACAGTTATAAACTCATTATACAATAACGTATTTTCATTGTCAACACAGTAAAAATTACCATTTATAAAATCTAAATAATAACCCTATACTAATTTTAAAAAAGTAAAAAAAAGATACTGCAAATTATTTTGCAATACCTATATTTTACAATAAAAATAAATTATTTTGCAGAAATATATTCTTTAGCCATTATATAATACTTAGCACCTGATACAACAGATAATACTGCTGCAATTATTAATAAATAATCAGATACTCTAATAGGTATTAATTCAAATGGTAAATTAGAGAAAAATGTTAAAGTTAAACCAACCATTAATGTAGCAGTCTTTACTTTAGCAATAGGAATAGCTGCAACTGCTTTACCCTTATTACCAATTAACATTTTAATAGAGTCAACAACAATATCTCTAGCAATTATAACAACCGCAATAACCGGACTAACTAACTGATTACAAGCTAAGACAACCAATACTGTATTAGTTAATAACTTATCACTAATTGCATCAATCATCTTCCCAAAATCAGTTACCATATTATATTTTCTAGCAATATAACCATCTAAAAAGTCAGTTAAAGATGCAATTATAAATAAGACTCCAGCAACAACATACTTAGAATCTAACAATACTCTTTTACCAACAGTCCATACTGGGAACTCAATATTAAATTGTTCAAAAGGTACTAACAATAAAATAAGTATTATAACTGACATAATAATTCTAGAAATTGTAATTTTATTGGCCTTATTCATCTTACTCCTCCTATCATATATGTTATATCATTAGAAGTATCTCCATTATTTCTATTTAGAAAAAATAAACATCCTCCAACAATTACAACCATAATTACTCCAATTACTACCATCAACTTCCAATTAGTTTTTTTAGTACTCATACTAGTATATGGTGATACAACTTCTTTAACCTCTTTCTGATTCTTAGCTTCCTCAATAGTTTCTATTGGTATTCTAGAAGTAAAATCAAATAAGAACTCATTAAAATCATCTAATATCTTCTCTGTATCTAATCCTAAATACTTCGCATAATCTTCAATTAATTTCTTTAAAGCAATAACATCTTTAAAATCTTCTTTATTACCTGACTCTAAACTAATTATTTGATTTGGTCTTAATTTTAAATCAAGAGCAGCTTCTTCAACCGAGACCCCATTCTCTTCTCTTTTCTCTTTTAATTTATTACCAATATCGTGCATAATATCCTTCCTAAAATATATAAATATTATCTTATAAGCCACGTTCTGTACCTATAAAAGGCGGCAAACATTTATCTATGATTTCTCATCCATCTTCCGGTTCATTTCCCATCCAATAGTTCCTCTACCAAAATTTGAGTTTCTCACTTATGGGGTTTACCTCGTTTCACCCTAAACATTTCTATTTAGATTCGTCACTGTGGCACTTTAGATATTCGTTTCATAGAATACTCATTAGAAACAAATAAAGCCGTCAGCCTAAACTGCCTTAAGTTATTTTTTCCTTAAGCATAAACACTACTATCATCTCAGATAGTGTGAGCGTGGACTTTCCTCTATAACAATTGTTATAGCGTTTGCCCAGATAATATCATTTATTGTTCTTTACCCAAAACAATCTTTTCTAATTGTGATATTCTTCTAATAATATCTACATTAGTAACTTCTTTTTCGTCAACTTTTAAAGCTTGCAAACTTAATTTTAAGTCTCTTACTTCTTGCTTTAATTCCTGATTTTCATTAGCAAGTTGTCTCTTATCATTCTCTAAAGCACTAATAATATTATCATACTCATTATAATCACGTATAATAATATCCAAAAACTTATCGACTTCTTGCAAACGATAACCACGTGCATCAATTTTAAATTCTTTTTCTAATATATCTTGTTTTGTTAATTCAATATGACCTTGATACATATATTTCACCCCTATCACATTAAATAATAAGCAATGACATCACTGTCAAACAAATTATAGCATAATTCTATCTAATAGTCAAATTAAGTTATTTCTACTCCATACATTATATTTATCACGAGAATATATCTTAATATCTATTGGACTTACAAACTTTATAAATAATAAATCTTCAATAACAATATCCATATCATTACCAAGTTTAAAACTATATTCAATTCCATCTAAAAAATCATCTTTTGAATCTGATAACTTCCTAATTCTTAAATTATTAGCCATATATACCGTCATACTAGTATTAACAGTCTTATAATCAATTCTAATAATATCCTCTATTATTAAACTACCACTACCACTTAATTGAAAAGTAATAGGTCTAATCTCTGTCTTAGGAATAATCTTCTTAAGCATCTTCTTATCCATATAATTAATAACACTACCACTAGATACAATACCCGGAGTATCAACAATAGTTAACTTATCATTGATAACAATATCAATCTTATCTAAAGTAGTTGATGGATACATACTCTCTGTAATATTAGGACTCATACTAGTATAATTCTTAATAATCTTATTAAGTAAAGTAGACTTTCCACTATTAGTATTACCAACTAAATAAACATATCCTGTCTTACTATATTTATTAATTTTATTATATAAACTATCTAAATTATAATTCTTAATACTACTAACAATCTCTATATCCACAATACTGTTGATATTCATATTCTCTATATATTTAACAATCTTATAATCTTTAACAGACTTAGGCAATAAATCTCTCTTGGTAATAACTAATAATACTTTCTTAAACTTACTAAGTAAATCTAAATTTAAATTTAATATATTAACAACATATACTACTAAATCATCCTTATTAATTTTATCTAATATCTTATCATAAGAAGAATTATCTCTACTAGTATACTTATAAACACCATAGTTTCTTAATCTAAAGCATCTCTCACATAAATCTTTATTAAGATCATCTACATAGCCCTCTTTATTACTATCTGTATCTTGTAATACTATTCCACATCCACTACACTTCTTAATCATAATATTTTCCTCTTTTAAAAATACCCTTCTTCTCTAAAATATTTAATATCTTACGTTCACTAGTCCTACAAAATATTCTTGTAGCAAGACGATCTTTATTGGACATAGGATTAACTAAAATAGTAGTAATACCAACTCTATTGCCCCCTAAAATATCCGTCATAACTTGATCTCCAACAATAGCTACATCCGAAATATTATAGTTAAATTTCTTAATAACCTTTAAAAACTTCCCTGTCATAGGCTTCCTACTATTATAAGAACAATCCACTAATAACTTATCCTTAAAAGGCTTTAATCTATTTTTAGAAGCATTACTAAATATTATAACTTTAAAATCCATATCTTTTAAATCATTTATAAGATCAATAAGTCTCTTATTAGGCTCTTTCTCCACAAAAGGTACTAAAGTATTCTCTAAATCAAATAGTAAACACTTAATACCTGACTCTTTTAATTTATCATAATCTATATGATATATACTCTTCTGATATATATCAGGTCTAAATAACTCTATCATTATATCACCCACTCTTTTAATAATTGTACTAAATTTTCAAGAAAAAGTCACTAACATATTTTACTATTTATATCTATATAATTTATTAGGATGTGATATATTTGTTATTTAATATACTAAACTATATAGCTCAAAACTTAATGTTCTTTACTGGCTCTTATTCTAATAATGTTTTTCCTGAACCTTTACCCAAAGAATTAGAAGAAGAATATATAACTAAAGCCTGTAATGGTGATAAAGAAGCCAGAAATAAATTAATTGAACATAATCTAAGACTAGTTGCTCATATTGTTAAGAAATTTGAAACCAAAGAATATGATGTAGATGACTTAATAGGTATTGGTACTATTGGTTTAATTAAAGGTATCGATACTTATTCTCCCAATAAAAAAGTAAAACTAACTACTTATGCAGCTAAATGTGCTGAAAACGAAATATTAATGTACTTTCGAGCTGACAAAAAGAATAACTCTAATATAAGTATTTATGATGAAATAAGTTATGATAAAGAAGGTAATAAAATAACTATCTTAGATATTCTCAAAACACCTGATCCTGACTTTACTGATGAAATATATAAAAAAGATAACATTAAACTACTAAAACAATATATAAACTTACTAAGTAAAAGAGAAAGAGAAATCTTAATCGATAGATATGGCTTAGATGGTAAGGACGAATTAACTCAAAAAGAAATAGCCAAAAAACTCCATATCTCAAGAAGTTATGTATCTAGAATCGAAAAAAGAGCTACCACTAAAATATTAAGAGAATTCATTAAAAACAACAAAAATAATTGACAAGCCCTTATATTTATAGTAATATTAAAATGCGTGTATTTTGAGGAGGGACAATTATGGCAAAGAAAGAAACAAGCAAGAAAACAAGAAAAGTTAATAACAGACCTAACTGCTTAAAAATAACAAAAAGAGCACAAAAAGTTAATTTACAAACTGTAACTTTAGCCGATGGAACAAAAGTAAGAACAAGTGCTAGAGAAGCAAGAACTGCAAAGAAAAATAAATAACTATATATTAAAACACTAATATATAGTTTTTTTATGCACTAAAAAACTTCACGAAACATAAATCGTGAAGTTTTAATATTCTATATAAGCATTATAGCAAGTACTAAACAAATTACTATAAATAGATATAAGAATAATCTCCAAATATACTTTAACCAAGTAGTATATGGAACATCTAAATAAGTAAGTACTACTATTAATAGTAAACTAGTTGGACCTACTATATTGATTAAACCATAGAAACCTTGGAATAATACAGCTAGTACTGGGTACAAAGCCTCATCTTCAACTAAAGAAATAATTGAAGAGAATACTCCAACAGATGTATAGTATAAATCAACATGTAAAATACTACCAACTAAACTATATAAACCTGCAAGCCCAATATTATAATCAGTCTTACTAATTAAAGTAGATAAGAATCCATGATTATAAGCACCTACTAGAACACTATAAGCTAGTACTACAACAAATGCAGAAGGTAGTAATTTTTTCATACCACTTATAAAAGCATCTACATATTCATCAAACTTAATATGACTAATAAATTTAACTACTAGACTAAGAATTAGCATAATAATCATTGGCATCATATAATTACCTAAACTATTACTATTCCATTCACCTAAAGCAGTAAATGAACTAGAAATTAAATTATTAAAAATAGAAAAGTCTTTAGTACCTAAACCAACTAACCAAGTATGAAACTTAGTAAATACTTCTACATTAAATAATGTATTCCATGGCATAACACCAATAACAGTATATACAAACAAGAATGCAAGTACTACTATTAAAGGCCAAGATTTAACTTTCTTATAATCTCCTTTAACTTCAGTTACAAGTAAACTATCACTATCAGCATTTAACTCATACTTAACTTTTTTATCTTTAACATTTTTAATATGTCTACTAACATAAAAGATAAGTAAAGCAACACCAAGTACTAATAATAATAATTTAGGAAATACATTGGAAAAGTTTTCCTCAATACCAACAAACTTCTCCATAGTAGTATTAGTTGTACCATAATAGTTATTAGGATCTCTAAATGTAACAAATATACCACCTATTACTCCAATAACTGAAGAAACTACTGTCGCACTAATTGCTACTAATTTATCATATCCAAGTAATAAAATAATAGATATAACAAATGGAATAAACATAAATATTAACATATCCATTCCTGTTAAAGCACTAACTAAAGCAAACAGAATAATAACTAAATAAATAAATTTATTACCAAGTTTTTTAACTTTACTAACAATACTATCTAATAGTTTCTTATAACCACTTGATTTATTTAATACTCCATAGAATCCACCTACTATTAAGATGAATAAGAAAATGTCAAAAAAGAAATATAAAGATCTAATGCCATTTAAAAATAAATCACCAAATCCAATATAAGACTTAACATCATTTCTTCCAACAGCAATCCAACTAATGATTACTAATAGTACTAAAATCATACTAATTACTTTAAATAAACTGTGTTTTTTCATATTATCCTCCTCATCTTAATAATATCACAATATTTATATATTTTGCAATATATAACATGAAAAAATAGCATATATTACTATATACTATCTCATTTTTTACTTATTTTTCATTTGTGGGAATAAAACTACATCTCTAATAGAAGGCTGATTAAATATTATCATCATTAATCTATCAATACCAAATCCAAGACCACTAATTGGAGGCATACCTTGTTCCATAGCTCTTAAGAATCCTTCATCAAGTTCCATAGTCTCATCATCACCTTGTGCTTTAGCCTTTAATTGATCCTCAAATGCTTTTCTTTGAACAACCGGATCAACTAACTCAGAATAAGCCTTACATAACTCTGTACCACATACTAATACTTGGAATACATCAATCATACGCTTATCATTATCATTTCTTCTAGCAAGAGGAATCATAACTGCTGGATAATTATAAATAATAGTTGGTTCTACAATATTAGCTCTAACTAACTTCTTATAGCAAAAATCAATTATTTGACTTAAAGACTTATAATCATTTAAATCTTCATAACTAAATAACCCTTTTTCAACTATCTTATCTTTTAATTCACTAGGTTCTTCAATATCAAGAAAATCAAAGCCAAATACTCTACGCATCTCTTCTACATAATTAATTCTAGTCCAATTTTCTTTACCAAAATCAATAACATTACCATTATATTCTATACAAGTAGTACCTACTAATTCCATAAGTAAACCTTTAATAAACTTTTGATAAAATTTAATATTATCTTCAAAGTTCCAATATGAAGCATACCATTCAACTTGTGTAAACTCTTGTAAATGTTCAGTATCCATACCTTCATTTCTAAAACATTTAGCTACTTCATATACCCTATCAAAGCCACCTGCTATACATTGTTTTAAATAAGTTTCTGGTGCAATTCTTAAATTACAATCCATATCTAAAGCATTATGATGAGTATAGAAAGGCTTAGCAGAAGCCCCACATACAGCATTTTGTAATATTGGTGTCTCAACTTCTAAGAAGCCATTCTCACCAAGAAACTTGTGAATATAAGCATATAACTTACTTCTTCCTAAAAATACTCTTCTCGCATCTTCATTAGTAATTAAATCAACATATCTCTCACGATATTTTAACTCAATATCAGTAAGTCCATGAAACTTCTCAGGAAGTGGTCTTAAAGCCTTACCTAAGAAAGCAAAACTATGTACTCTAAGCGTTTTTTCACCTGTTTGAGTAGTAAATATTTCTCCTTTAGCACCAATAAAATCACCAGTATCTATTTGTTTCTTAAAGAACTGATAATTATCTTCACCAACAGTATCTATCTTAAACTCAAGTTGCATATCTCCTTCAATATCACGAATTCTAACGAAACTAAGTTTACCCATCTTACGCATAAATACAATTCTACCTGCAATACTAACATCATTAGTACCATCTTCTAAATTTCTAGCATCTTTTAATTTATGAGTAATTTCATATCTTTCAGGATATGGATTACAAAATTTCTTAATACTTTCTAACTTCTCTCTTCTAACTAATTCTTGTTCTGAATATTCCATTCTAAACACTCTCCTTTACCACTTTTGTACATGCCATCATATCATGTAAACCTCTTTTATCTTTTCTATATAAAACAAACATAACTGTTATCATTACAAACACCAAGTCAAAACCACCGACAAGAGTATAACAATAAATAAAATTATTCTTACTAGTAAATAATAAAATTAATATAATTATGTTAGATAGTAAACTATATATAAACATATTTCTAACTAACATTTGCCAAAACTTAGGTCTCTCCCCCGTCTTATTATCAACTACTTTAATATTCATAAGTTTTTTAGCAATAGTCTGTCCTTTATTAAAATAAGCAAATACTACAAAATATATAAAATTAAGCCCTACTGAAACAACTGTTGATAAAAAATTTTCTTTCTGATACTTATACATTAAATCTTGATACTCATTAATAAAAGCCTCTGATCCAACCTCTCCATTAGTATATTTCTCAGTTAATGCTGTTATCTCTTTATTAATATCATTACCTTTACTAGGTATAAAAACACTTATAACACTACTAATAGCAAATATTAACAATACATCCAATAAATAACACCCTAATCTATCAAAAAAACTTGCCATATCTATTCCTTCTTTCCAATTAATATTCTACCACAAAAAAATCATAACACCTACAATTATTTATTAAATATCTTCTTTATCTAATATATTTTGATATCTATCAAGTAAATCCATTATTCCTTTAGCATCACTTATTGTAAATAATTCTTTCTTAATCTCTGTAGATTTTGGTAATCCCTTTATATACCAAGAGATATGACTTCTCATCTCTAACACACTAATTTTTTCGCTTTTAAGTTCTAATAAATAATTTAAATGTTTTCGACACATATCTATTATATCATTATAACTTGGTTTATCTAAAATAATACCTGTATCAAAATAAGTAACTAATTGTTTAATAAGCCAAGGATTACCTAAAGCTCCTCTACCAATCATAATTGCATCAAC
>DJPK01000028.1:770-16515 GCA_002438545.1 Caryophanales bacterium UBA6414 | reverse complement strand
GGAATAGAAACACTTTCTTTTACTTTCTTAATTATATCTAAGTCAACTCTACCACTATAACCTTGACTTCTAGTACGTCCATGAACGCATATTGCTTTAGCTCCGGCTTCTTCACATATTTTAGCAACTTCAACAGCATTTATACTATTACTATCCCAACCACTACGTATCTTAACAGTAACCGGTATAGGAACAGCCTTCACAACTGCACTAACTATCTCTCTAATCTTTGCCGGATTCTTTAAAAGAGCACTTCCGGCTTGAGCCCTAACAGCAACTTTAGGTACCGGGCATCCCATATTAATATCAATAATATCCGGTTTCATTATCTCATAAACCATTTTTGCAGCCTCAACAAAAGTATCAACATCACTACCAAATATCTGCTGAGCAATAGGCCTTTCATAATCTGAAACATAAAGCATATCCTTAGTCTTCTTACTATTATAAACAAGCCCTTTATCACTTACCATTTCAGCATATACAAGTCCACAACCCATCTCTTTAATAATTCTTCTAAAAGCCGAATTACACACTCCTGCCATTGGTGCTAAAATAATATTATTTTTTATTTCTACATTACCTATCTTCCATACCATATAATCACCTTAAACTTGCAATATTATTATTTCTATGCTACAATGTATTTGTCAAAGCAATTTGCATAAAATAATAAGGAAACATTCAGTTTCACACGTTGAATGACTATCCAATTAAAAGTGGTTCGACATTTAATCTGTCAAAAAGATTAAGTGTCATTTTTTATTACAATTACTAACATAGTAAGGAGTAACAAAATGATAGCAATGTATCTAAGAACTTTTATAACAAAAATTCCCTTCTTCATTCTTATCAAACCTCCTTTCACTCATCGAAATAGGAGGTAGACACTCAACAACTAAATTTCCCTTGAACACATTATACAATAAAATTATTCCCCAAACAAGCAAATAAACTTAAAAAGAATAGAATTATTTTTCTATCCTTAATTAACTATTATTTATGATATGATTCATTATTAAGTATCTTAAATGCTCGATATATTTGTTCTAATAAAATACCTCTAAATAATTGATGAGGAAATGTTAATTTTGAAAAAGATAAACGATAATTAGCTAATTCTTTAATTTCTGGACTAACTCCATCCGAACCACCAATAATAAATGTTATATTAGAGTTTATTAAAAATGTTTTATCTATCTTTTCTGCAAACTCCCTTGAAGATAAATTATTACCATCAATATCCATAACAATATTATAATCTTTAGTATTTATAACTCTAAGTAATTCATCTTTTTCTTTATTAATATTACTATCTGCTACCTCAATTATTTCTATTTTGTAATACTTGCTTATTCTTTTAGTATAGTCATCAATCATGTCTCGTAAATATTTTTCTTTAACTTTACCAACGCATATAATCTTAATCATAGTTCTATAAAATTTGTCTCCTTATTCTGCAATGCTTCAACTATTTTTATATCACTATAATCTATCTTAGATTTATCTAGTCTCGTAATTAAAGTATTATGAGCAAGACTAACTGTATTATTTTCTTCTGATAAATGGGCCAAGATAATATACTTAGTATTATCTCCAATAAAAGATGCTAAATATTTAGCAGAATCATAATTAGATAAATGGCCTTTATCTGACAATATTCTTTGTCTTAACTCAAAAGGATATCGTCCATTAGTAAGCATTTCAACATCATGATTACTTTCAAATACATAAGCATTTCTATTTTTTAATAAATCAAAATATCTATGATTAATATAACCTGTATCTGTAATATATACTATTGATTTATCTAGATTATTAACAACATAGCCAAAAGAATCTTCAACATCATGTGATGTCCTAATAACATCTATATTAATATCACCTATTACTAGTGAATCAATACTATCATCAATTATGAAATAATTACTAATAAAGGATAAATAATTTAACATACTACTAGCTAAATAAACCTTAATATTAAATTTCTTTAAGAATGTCTTTAAACCATTAGTATGATCAGTATGAATGTGTGTTAACATAATAGCATCTATATCATTAGGATCTATACCTAACAAGCTTAATTTTTCTACAACATACTTACAACTATTACCCATATCGATAATTATTTTTGTACTATTTGTTTCTATATAAGTAGTATTACCTTTACTACCACTTGATAAAACTTCAAATCTCATCTGAATAAACTAAACGGATTTATATGATTACCATATCTTCTAACTTCAAAGTGTAAGTGAACACCTGCTAGTGGATTAGAAGCTGTTGGCAATGGATCAACCCAACCAGTATTACCTACTGTCCCAATTTGTTGACCACGCTGTACCGTTAATCCCTCCTTAACATAAATATCTTTTAAATGATTATATTGAGTTGTATATCCCCCAATATTATGATCAATTACTATGTAATTACCATTACCATAATTACACATTTTAACCCCCGGTACACAACCTGTATATATCTTAATAACTATTCCATTATTAGAAGCATATACCGGTGAGCCATAACCAGTACCGGCAATATCAATAGCGGCATGGAAACTACCCCAACGATACTCATAATTAGATGTTATAACATAAGATGAACGAGTTGGCCAAGCCCAATAAGATAAATCAGCAACATTAGGTACATATTTTTCACCTTTTACTAATATCTCACTAACTGAAGGTTTAACCTCTTCACTATTCATAACTGTTGCATCCACTAGAAGTCCATTAACATACTGATATTTTTTAGTAACTAATTCTAAACCATTCTCCCCTTCACGTTCAACATAACTGTATCCTAAGAATAAATCTTCATCATATTTAACTTCAGTTGTATATTTCTTTTCTTGTTCTTCAACACTATGTACTTCTTCAACAATACTAAACATTGGATTAATTAACCCAACAGATACAACTTGTGATTCATAAAGCAAATTATTCTTACTAGTAAACATTGGATTAGCTATTAAAAACTCTTGAACATTTAACTTATTAGCTTCTGCTACTGTCTCAATAGTATCCCCAGCTTTAACTACATATGTATCCTGCTCTGCTAAAGAAGAATATAATAAATATTTCTCT
The DNA here is from genome assembly GCA_002438545.1 of Caryophanales bacterium UBA6414. Classification (GTDB taxonomy): domain Bacteria; phylum Bacillota_I; class Bacilli_A; order RF39; family UBA660; genus UBA6414. Next base: position 13,426 of record DJPK01000028.1, on the reverse strand, counting down.
AATTCATCAACATCAAAAAATATTTTATCATTAGTAGATATATAATCTTCACGATAAGTAACATCTTCTCTTATATATATATCCTCTATATTAGAACCTGTATACGATATCTTCTCTTGATTATCATCCATAAAAGCTTGATATTTCTCATCATCTACAAATACTTTTATTATCTCAATAACAGCATCATCAAATAATTTCTTATCTACAACATTAATCTGTTTAGTCTCAAACTCACTATTATCTTTATCACTAATAGTTATAACAATACCCTTAATAGTAAAACTCTTATTATTAACTAACTTTCTATATATATCATCATAACTATCTACATTATTATCATAAGTAATTAATTTTTTAACTTCAACTCCTTTAGGAGTATATATCGTATCAACACCATACTTTTCTTTTAACTTTTCTTCTTGGGTATTTATATAGTCATCAAACTTTGTCTCCGAATCAACCATCCCTATTTTCTTACCATCAACATAAACAGCATAATAAGTATTAGGTTTTCTCTTAGCAGTACCTGGACCCCCAAATACGAAAATAAAAGCACTAAGTATAATAACTACCAAAGTAGTTCCAATATTCCCCTTATTTTTCATTATTCTCACTATCCTTCTTCAAAGATAAGAAAGTAGAAGTTCTTTTCTTAAATAGCATATCTATCGTACCTGTCTGACCATTACGATGTTTTAGTATAATAAGCTGAATAGGTACTGGTAAACTATTATCAATAACTCCAGTACTATTATCTTGACTAGGTGCATGTAAAGCTGCAACAATATCGGCATCCTGCTCAATAGCACCTGACTCTCTTAAATCACTAAGAACCGGTTTCTTATCTTCTCTTTTTTCTACATCACGCGATAATTGCGACAAAGCAATTACTGGTACTTCTAATTCCAAAGCCATAGTTTTTAACTTTCTAGATATCTCTGATACCTCCTGTTGTCTAGAACCGGAATATTTAGAAGATGAAGATATTAACTGCAAGTAATCGATTATTACTAGTCCTAAACCTTCTCCTTGAGTTGCTAACCTACGACATTTAGCCTGTATTTCACTAGCTGTTATAGCTGAACCATCGTGAAAATATATATTAGTATCAGCAAGTTGACTAATCGCTTCATTAATCTTACGATAATCATCCGTCTCTAAATTACCTTTTTGTAATTTCAGCGCATCTATTTGTCCTAATGAACTAATCATTCTCATAATCAATTGTTCAGCCGGCATTTCTAGTGAAAAGATAGCTATATTCTTCTTAGTACTTTTTGCCGCTGCCGTTGCCACATTTAAAGCAAAGGCCGTTTTACCAACAGCTGGACGCGCCGCTAAAATAATAAGTTGTGTTGGCTGAAAACCAGTTGTAATTCTATCTAAATCAGTTAAACCAGAAGTAAGTCCGGTAAGTTTACCTTTATTTTTAACAATATTATCAATATTTTCACGAGCAGAATTCAACACTTCAGAAACTGTTCTAAACTCTGTTCCACGTCTTGTCTTAGATACATTTAAAATACTCTTCTCAGCATATTCAACAGCATCTTCTAAATTAGAACTTGGATCATTAGCCATTGATACAATACTAGTAGCAACCTCAATCATTTTTCTTAAAGTATACTTCTCTAATACCTTATCAATATAATAATCTATATTAGCACCTGTTGCAACACTATCAACAAGTTCATTTAAGTATTCAACACCACCGGTTAAATTAACAATATTCTTCTCAACCATTAAACTAACAACAGTACTAATATCTACTGGTTGATGTTTATTATAAAGTTCTGAGATACATTCAAATATTTTAGCATGACTATCTAAAAAGAATACTTCACTAGATAGTTCTTCACAAGCTCTCTGTAAAGCATAACTAGACCAAAATATTGATCCCAATAAACTTTTCTCTGCCTCTATATTATTAGGAAGCCCTGGATTCATTTATACCACCTACTTTTTTAATTCAACCTTAATATTCCCCTTAACTTTCTTATAAATAACAACTTCAACACTATACATGCCTAAAGTATTTAATGTTTCATTTAACTTAATATCTCTTTTATCAATACTATAACCAAGTTCATTTAACTTATCACTAATTTGTTTACTAGATATTGACCCAAATACTTTACCATCATTACTACATTTAACCTTAAAAGTTAAACATACATCATTAAGTTTTTCTTTTATTTTATTAGCCTTCTCTATCTCTTTTTCTTCTTCACGAGCCTTAATATCAAGTTCATTTTGTAGTCTTTCATTACTACCTTTAGTATACTTAACTGCATACCCATTCTTTATTAAATAATTAGTAGCGTATCCATCTGATACCTCTTTTATATCATTAACTCTACCTTGTTTCTTTAAATCTTTAATAAAAATAACCTTCATATCCTATCCCCACTTTCCATAATAATTGTACCAAATTTCTAACAAAAAGTCATCCGTTAACTTAATTAAAAATATATTTTTACCTCTATTAATTATAATTTATATACTCTATTAAATTTTCAAAATTATCGATTATAAATTCTTGTACTTGTTTTGGATATTTTACAACATAATACACTCCATTATATCCAACCCTTTCTTCTATAAATAATCCCATATTTTTTCCAATATCAGTAGGTAATTTATACTTTCTTCCATTTACCTCTTTTTCAACAAGAATTCCTATATTCAAAAGCCAATTAGTAAGTTGCGTAGCTTTTAACTTTACAACTTCAGGATTTGTATTTAATTTGTTTAATTCATTTGTAATAATAGAAATTGGTACAGGTACATCTAAATATTTAAAAAAATTAAGACTTTCTTTACTTAAATCAAACGGAAGTTTTCTGTTTTTCTTAATTTTCTTTTCCTCATTTTTTAAAACCTCTCCTAAAACATTATTAACATAAAATAAACATCTTGAAATTTTAACATTATTTAAAATATCATCATCAGAAAGCATCTCATTATTTAATGGATTTATACCATTAGCCATGCTTCCTATATATTTTTTAGCACGTTTCAATAATTCTAAATTCATATCCTCACCAACTTTCTATAAATTATAACACATATTTATGCAAAAAAGAACCAACACTAATTCTATGTTTATATATCATTACATGTACTACCACATCTTTACATACTTATTATCAATATATTTAAAAATAAATCATCCCCATATTATCTTTTCTTTACTAAACTATTCTTTATAACTCTATTTCTTTCATATAAAGAACTAAGTAATTTATTTATACCTTTACTATCTAATATATCTAATCCAATATTCTTAAACATTGTAAAATAATCTTCATCACTAGTTATCCTACTTCTAACATAGTTAAATATACTATCTCTCTCTTCTTTACTAAGTGTCATTGCATATCTAGAAATTATTATACCAAATATATATGACAATTGTTTATTATCAGAATTATCATGCTCATGTGTCAACATATACATTAAACTACAATTCTGACTACTAATGAGAAAAGATCTAACTGTATTCAAATATTCATCATATATCATTCTATCTTTATCACTATTCATAAGTGGTAAGTAAATACCATCTATTTCATCTTGAATAAATTTCATACGATAAGAAAAATAAAATGACAAATCATAATCAAAATTACTAACTAGATAATCATATAATTCCTCTTCCATCATAATAGAGGGTATTTCATTAAAAAAGAAATTATGCGGTCTATTAGAAACAAAATCCCCAAAATTTATATTCTCATCATAATGAACAACATTACTTGGGCATAAATTGTCAACATGAATAAACTCATGCAAAATATCAAAAGCATCTTTAAAAGTATTATCATAGCAAATAAATATTTCGTTACCAGCAGCATAACTAGATATATTACTATCCATAATACTATCTATAAAATTTTTCTTAGACAATTCATAATCACTAACAAAACCACAATTTGCAACAATATCGTTAATATCAAAACCTAAAAATGATAAAAATGTTAAATATTCATTCAATGTACTATCACATAAATTATCATATATAATATCACTTAACTTTTCAAACATATCGCAAGAAGTAAAGGTAGCATTAATAACAATATTATAAATATAATCAAGAAAATAAGCAATTATTTCAGGTAAATCACTACGTGAAATAAAATGTATTCGCTTATTTGATAAAACACCCATAAATCTATAATACATATCTTTATAATTACTTTTCAAAAAAGAAATAACTATATCAAGTGAATCATCTATTTTAACATATTTCCTATGTTCTTCATCATTATGTTTAGTTAATTTTAACAAAGAAGTAAATAACTCTTCCAAACTAGAAAACTTTTTACTTTCTTCTTCATAAGCCTCTTTATCATTTGCAATCAATTCATAAATATCTATATCTTTAGTGTCTTCATATCTACATCTTAAATCTTCTCCACTACACTTCATAATATCCCCCCAAAAGTAGTTATATTCTACTACAAAATAGAAAAATAGACAAGAAAAAAGAACTATTACTAGTCCCTTAATTATTTAGTTGTATATGGTAAAAAGCCCATAAATCTAGCTAATTTAACTTGTTCAGCAACATCTCTTTGATGTCTAGCACATGTTCCAGTAACTCTTCTTGGTAAAATTTTACCACTATCATTACTAACATATTTACTAATTACATCAATGTTTTTATAATCAGCTGTTTTTCCTAAACAAGAATAACATACTTTTTTTCTTTTTTTAGCACGAAATTCTGCCATAATTATCCTCCTTTTTAAAATGGTAAATCATTATCGCTAACGTTAATTTTTTCACCAAAAGCAGCAAATGGATCATCTTCTACAGAAGTTGTAGAAGCATCCTGTATAGGAGATTGATTAAAATTAAATGAATTACTTGGTTGTGTATTACTTACTGCACTATCACTACTAGCGCCCTTAGAATCTAAGAATTGTACATTAGTAGCAATTACTTCAGTAACATATACTTTCTTACCATCTTTATCATCATAATTTCTTGTTTGAATTCTACCTTCTACAGCCACTTGTCTACCCTTAGCCATATATCTAGCAACATTTTCAGCTTGAACACCCCAAACTGAAACATTTATAAAATCAGCGTCCTGTTGTCCGGGTTGAGCCCCACGACGATTAACTGCTACAGTAATTTGACATACTGCAGTACCTTGTGGTGTATGACGTAATTCTGGATCTCTTGTAAGTCTTCCAATTAATATTACCTTATTCATACTTCCTCCTATTTATCAAGGTTTAATACTAAATGTCTAATAACATTTTCATCGATTCTAGCAATACGATCAAATTCTTTAACACCTGCATCATCACTAGCTTCGATATTATATAAATAGTAGAAACCTAATTTTTGTTTTTTAATTTCATAAGCAAATTCTTTTTGACCAAGTTCTTTATTTAATGTAATTACAGCCTTATTATCAGTTAAAGTTTTTTCTAATTTGCTAACTGTATCCTTACGTGCTTGTTCATCAATATCTGATCTTACTATAAACATAATCTCATATTTTCTCATTATTTGCACCTCCTTATGGTCTATGGCCTATCTACTAGGCAAGGAGCTTTCTCGCTCTTCGTTTAGTATTATAGCAAAGAATATTCTATAAGTAAAGAAAAAAATACTAATTACGTATTATTTTCCATACACTTCACTATATAATTTCTTAAATTCTTCTATTGTATCATCAAACATCTTAACAGCCTCTTCAATAACTTTACTATCTGATAAATCAACACCTGCTACTAGTAGGGAATCAAGGGGACTCTTTGACTTACCACACTTTAAGAAATTAATATAATCATTAACAGCATTCTCTTCGCCATTAAGTATTCTATTAACGATATAACAAGCCGCAGATAATCCTGTCGCATACTTATAAACATAGAAATTATAATAGAAATGTGGTATTCTTTCCCATTCATATCTAATTTCATCATCTATAACTACATTATTACCAAAATACTTCTTATTAATATTATAATATTTATCACATAATAAATCACTAGTTAATACTTCATCATTTTCTACCATATCATATATATCTTTTTCAAACTCTGCAAACATTGTTTGTCTATATATAGTTGCTCTAAATAGTTCCATTAATCTATTTAATATAAATAATTTTTCTTTCTTATCCGTACTATGTTTATACATATATTTAGAAAGTAATAATTCATTAACTGTTGAAGCTACTTCTGCTACAAAGATAGAATAATAGCCATAAGGATAACTATTAGCTTCTCTACTATAATGACTATGCATAGAGTGTCCCGATTCATGAATTAATGTCGATACATCATCAAACTTATTTTGATAATTAAGTAATATATATGGATAACTATCATAGCATCCTCCTGAATAAGCGCCAGTTCTCTTTCCCTTATTAGGATATATATCTACCCATCTATCTATATAACCTTGTCTTAAAGTACTAACATAATCTTCTCCTAAAACACTAACTGTATCCAGTACAATTTTCTTAGCTTCCTCAAAATCATATTTCTTATCATAATCTACCACAATAGGAGTATATACATCATATAAATGTAATTCATCTAAATCTAATATATTCTTCTTTAAATCATAATATTTATATACTACATCCATATGTTTACTAATAGTATCTACTAAATTATTATATACTGACATATTTAATTCATCATGATATAAAGATTCTTCCATAGCCGAACTATATCCCCTAATTTTAGCACTTACAACATCTTCCTTAACATTACCATATAAAGTACTAGCAAAACTTTCTTTAAACTGCTTATAAGTCTTATACAAAGATTTAAAAGTACTCTTTCTAACATCATGATTCTTATCTTCAATATAAAGAGTATAATTACTATTATTAAGTTCTTGTTCTTTACCATCTACTATAATACTATCAAAAGATATATCAGCATCCTTAATCATCTCATAAGTATCATAATTATTACCTAACATCTTACCTATCTTAGATAGTAACTCTTCTTCCTTATCAGATAAAGTATATTTCTTATATCTAAATATATTCTCGAATACTCTCTCATACCCTTTTAATCTCTCATCACTTAACATATCTTTAATAACACTATAATCTATCTTAAGTAAATTAGGTACTAAAAAGTAAGAATTATTACTATATAAATCATATAAATTACTAACTCTACCCTTTAAAGATAAACTCTCACTATTAGTAGTATCTTCATCAAATAATAAACTAGTATAAGCACTTAATCTATCTAATACTCTTTCTATCTCATAAGACTTATCCATAACCTCTAACAGATTATCTTTATTAGTTAAATCATAATCTTTATATTTAATAAAATCTACTATTTCTTCTTTAACCATATCATAAGTATTATTAAACTCACTAATACTACTAAATAATTTACTTAAATCCCAAGTATCTTCTACTCGAACATCACTTCTATTCATAAACATATTCCTCCTTTATAATATTCATAATCTCATCTAATCTATTAATATTTTTACTCAAATATAAATATCCTACTAAACACTCAAACCCTGTTGACTTCTTATAAGTTATTATATCTGTATTTTTTGGATGACTATCTCTTTTATAATTTCTTCCTCTTTTAACTATATTTACTTCTTCACAACTTAAATAATTATTATTAACTAAATAATCTAATATCTTTGCTTGACTTTTTGCAGATACATATTTAATAGCTTCCTTTTGTAAATCATCAACATATACTATTCCTTTACTAATTAAATATTCTCTAATATATACTTCATATACACTATCTCCTAAATAAGCTAAAGTAATAACATTCATACTACCTATATTCATACTCACCACCCTATATCAATTGTACCACATATATAAAAAGAACTCTATAGAAAATACTCTATAAAGTTCAACAATAATTATTTATCTTCACTCAAACTCTTATAATAATTATATCTATCTATTGCCCATTCTTTTTGCTTCTCTAATAACTCATTAGCATCTTCTTTATTTACTAATTTTAAACTAGCATACCTATTCTCTGTCATTAAGAATTCATCATATTTATTAAAATCAACATCATAACTATCAAATGTAAACTTCTTAGTACTAGGATTATATCTAAAACATAATGAATAACCACATTCTCCCGCTAAACGAGCATTATCAATACTGTGTTCCATACCTGTCTTTATTCCATGCTCAATACATGGGGCATAAGCAATAACTAAAGATGGTCCATTATATAATGAAGCTTCTTTTAATACTTTTAAATATTGTTCTTTATTATAGCCAAGATTAACTGATGCTACATATACATGTGGATAACACATAGCCATTCTTGATAAATCTTTCTTGTAATTAGTCTTACCTGTTGAGGTAAATGATGCAATAGAACCTATATTACTAGACTTTGAAGATTGCCCTCCAGTATTAGAATATACTTCAGTATCAAGTACTAATATATTAACATTATTATTAGTACTAATAACATGGTCAATCCCACCATATCCAATATCATAAGCAAATCCATCTCCCCCAATTATCCACATAGATTTAGGTACAATATAATCTTTTAATTCCTTTAAGAATGGATGCTTATTATAATCAATATTGTTATATACTTCTAAACAAGTATCATAATCATCAAAATTATCTAAACACTTACTAAATAATTCATCTTTATTCTCTTCCATATATTTACGAATCTTATTTCTTTTTAAATCAATACCTAGTTTAATACCTAATCCATATTCAGCATTATCTTCAAATAAAGAACTTGCCCAAGGAACAGAATAAGGTGTTGATGGTGAACTAGCGCCGTATATTGAAGAACATCCTGTTGCATTAGCAATAATTAAATTATTATTAAACATTTGTGTTAAGTTCTTGATGTAAGCAGTTTCTCCACAACCGGCACATGCTCCACTAAACTCAAACTTTGGCTGAACAAATCCTAAAGACTTAACATTAACAAACTTCCCACATTCATTTAAATTATTATTAACTAAATAATCAAACTCATCTTGTTTAAACATATTTCGATCATAATGTTTCATCATTAGTGCTTTATTGCCTAGCTTACCCGGACATACATTAGCGCATAAGCCACAACCTGTACAATCTTTATAAGATACACTAATTGTATATTTTTTGTCTCTTGGCATGATAGAATCTATACCATTTACTTGATTATTATCTTTATCTACTAAGAAAGGTCGAATAACAGCATGTGGGCAAACAAAAGCACACTGATTACATTGAATACAATTTTCCGGTATCCACATAGGAACATTTTCGGCAATATCTCTTTTTTCATACTTAGTATTACCCCCCTTAACAACACCATCTTTTTTATCTAAGAAAGCACTAACAGGAAGTTCATTACCCTTAAGAAGACCTATCATTTCATCAAATGATTTATCAACATCTTCTTCATACATAAGATTTATCCAATCTTTATCTACTTTAAATTCATTTAGATATGAAAGACTCTTATCCACAACTCTGTTGTTAACTTCTACTATATCAGTACCTTTATGACCAAATCGCTTCTCATTTTGCTTCTTCATAATATTAGCTATATTTTCATCATTAATTAAACCAATAATATTAAATATACATCTCTCCATACAAGTACTAATCTTATTCTTTAAACCAAGTTCATTAACTAACTTATAAGCATCTATTACATATAACTTAATATTCTTTAAAGCCATTAAATACTTAACTTTGTTAGGTAAACTATTTACTAAATCAGTATCACTTAAACTAGTATTTAAAATAAGTGTAGCATTATCTTTTGCTTTATCTAAAATATCATATTTATATATATAACTATCTTTAGATATAACTATTAAACTAGGATTATCTACATAATAAGAAGACTTAATCTCATCCTTAGATATTCTTATATGACTCCTAGTAACACCCCCACTCTTTTTAGAATCATATTGAAAATATCCCTGTACATAATAATCAGTATTATCTCCAATAATTTTTATGATGTCTTTAGAAGTGGACACCATTCCATCAGAACCATATCCATATATTAAAAACTCAACCATATCATTAGGTAAATGAAAACTATAATCAACAGGTATTGATAAATGACTAACATCATCGTTGATGCCCACTGTAAAGTTATGATGTAAATTACCTAATTCCATATTATCATAAATTGCTTTTATACAAGCGGGATTAGTATTTTTAGAAGACAAACCATATCTGCCACCAACTATATTAATATCTCTATCTTTTAAAGCTGCTACAACATCTAAATATAATGGTTCGCCAATAGCGGCACTTTCTTTAGTTCTATCTAATACAGCTATATTCTTAACACTCTTAGGTAATATATTAAGTAAATACTTACTACTAAATGGGCGATATAAATGAACTTCTATTAATCCATACTTTTTACCTAAACTATTTAAATAATTAATAGTTTCTTTGATAGTTTCACAAACACTACCCATAGCCACTATCACATCAGTAGCATCCTCTACACCATAATAATTAAATGGTTTATAATCACTACCTACTATAGCATTTATCTTCATCATATAATCGTTAACTATATCACTAACTTTAGCATAGTCATTATTTCTACTCTCCATATTTTGAAAATAAATATCATCATTTTGTGCTGTCCCACGAGTATTAACTTTATCATTAGCCATAGCTCTTTTTCTAAACTTAGTTAACGCTTCTTGATTAATTAATTCTTTAACTTTATTCATATCCATTAACTTAACTTTATTTATTTCATGACTAGTTCTAAAACCATCAAAGAAATGAATAAAAGGAAGACTAGATTCTATTGCTGATAAATGTGTAATACTTGCCATATGATAAGCTTCACTAACAGAAGAAGAAGCAAGCATACAAACTCCCGTCATTCTAGTAGCATAAACATCTTGATGATCCCCAAATATAGATAAAGCATGAGTTGATAAACTTCTAGCCGCTACATGTAATACTGCCGGAAGCATCTCTCCTGATAATTTATATAAAGTAGGAATCATTAATAATAATCCTTGGCTAGCTGTAAAAGTACTAGCAAGTATCCCGGACTGTAAAGCACCATGAATAACACCGGCTGCTCCAGCCTCTGATTGCATTTCTACAACCTTAACTCTATTTCCCCAAAAATTTTCTTCTCCATTACCGGACATTGTATCAATTTTCTCAGCCATAGGAGAAGAAGGCGTAATAGGATATATTCCACATAATTCACTAAACTTATATGCTACGCTACTAACTGCCTCATTCGCATCCATTGTTTTATATTTACTATTCATAATCTCGCCACCTTATTCTAATTATATAACCTTACATTCATTTTTACAACAAACACTAATTATTACTTAATACTAATTTTCTACAATAACCATCTATCTTTTCACCTATATTGATCTTCATGAACTTACTAACTTCTGCATTACTTATATCATAATAATTACTAAATAATCTAACACTACCATTGGAATATACTACAATATAAGTAGTATCATCTAAATAATAAGTGCCTAAAACATCTTTTAATTCTTTATCTTCATAACTAAATAAAGAATAATATTTTTTATAAATACCTAGAATATATCTAATAACATCTTTTTTCACATTTACAAAATTACCAATTAGGTTTAATTCTCTAATGTCAGTGTTATTAGTGCTAAATAGTATATTATTATCACTACCCAAATAAATATCAACATTTTTAATACGTATCACTGTTCTTTGATATCTATACACTCTATCTTTATTATCATAAACTAAACTATGCCTAAGCTCTAAATCATATGTAATAGGACTTAAATCATCATATAACTTATCTATTAAAATACTTAAATCGCTTAATCCTCTAAAGTTATTTACAAACAAACGATATATACTATCTAAACTAACATAATCTTTATCACATTCATTAACTTTTATAAAATCATCTATAACTAACTGACTACTCATACAACACACTCCATTATAAATATAACACAAATTACATATAAAAAAAAGACTTAACTATTTACAAGTTAAGCCAGCATCAGTATAATTGCTTCTTAATGTTGTATAATCCCTATTTAAATTAAACAATACTAAGTTATTATCTGATAATTTATCCATATCAATTGTATAAACAACTTTATATTGGGTAGCCGATGTTGCCATAACATCATAAGTAATACCATCAATATCATCATATCTTGCTTGCGCTAATTTATGTTTATCACTCAAACCTGATATATCATATATTGTATCAACAGTTTCTCCTACTATTGTGTCTATAACTTTACCAACAACACCATCAACAACCTCAGGCTTTTCGTTTTTAGTATCTTTATCAGAAGTAGTACCATCAGTTCCTGTACCAACACCGTCAGTATGATCATCGTCAGCATCTACTGGTTTATTATAATCATATGTAATAATTACTTTTCTAACTTTATTATCTTTATCATAATCAATATCATAACTCATTTTATTAGTAATACCATTAGTAGTAATATCCGTTGTACAGGTAGTCATTTTCATATCTTTAGTACCACAGCCAGTAAGAAAAACTATTAAACACATAAATAATACTAATTTCTTCATATTTCCCTCCTATTCATTAATAATATAGTCAAAATATATTAATTTATAAATAGAAAGTTTTACCATTTTTTTAATATTCACAATT
>DJPK01000028.1:0-668 GCA_002438545.1 Caryophanales bacterium UBA6414 | reverse complement strand
GAATGAACAGTCGTACCAAATCTTCTTAAGTTAATATACCATTCTATTTCTTTAGTATCGATATTTAACTCTTTCATACGAGCTACTAGTTTATCATAGTCTTCTTCCCTTTGTGAACCACCCATTAATTCTCCAGAACCTGGAACCTCCAAATCAACTGCTGCCACAGTCTTATTATCATCATTTAATTTCATATAATATGCTTTTATATCTTTTGGCCAATTTTTAATAAATACTGGGCCATTAAAATAACTAGTTAAATATCTTTCATGCTCTTTAGCAATATCGCCATCATAAGTTGGTGCAAATTCCCACTTATTATCAGCTTTAAGTAATATATCTATAGCTTCTTTATGATCAATTCTCGCAAACTTAGAATTAATTAACTTGGTAAGTTTATCTTTTAATCCGTTTTCAACAAACTTATCAAAAAACTCTACTTCTTCTTTAGCATTTTCTAAAATATAAGAAACAATATACTTTAAGAAGTCTTCTTCTATATTCATAAGTTCTTCTAAATCGCAAAAACATATTTCAGGTTCAATCATCCAAAACTCATTAGCATGTGTCTTAGTATTAGAATTCTCTGTTCTAAATGTTGGTCCAAAAGTATATATCTTTTTAAATGCATGAGCAAAAGTTTCACCATGTAATTGTCCACTACCAGT
>DJPK01000078.1 GCA_002438545.1 Caryophanales bacterium UBA6414 | reverse complement strand
AATTATGAAGAAATTTAATATGATTGATGAAGAATTTATCTGCCATAACTGCCATAAAAAAGTGGATAAATTAAACTATACTGCAAGGGATCATTGTCCTTATTGCTTACATTCCATTCATGTTGATATTAATCCGGGAGATCGTGCTAATGAGTGTCAAGGAGATATGGTCCCCATTGGTATTGAGAAATTTAAAAACACCTATAAAATTATCTATAGGTGTAAAAAATGCCATACTATTCATAAGAACATTATGGCAAATGATGATAATTTCGATTTAATTATTGAATTATCACATATTAATTAAATCTAATATTTTTAATAAAATCATAAATGTATGGATAAAACATAACTGCGAGAAAGATAATTATTATCATAATAACAAATGTCTTTAACTCGGAGTTATTTTTCTTTGTACCTTGTTCTTGAGCATTTTCAGATGGTTGATTTGCCGGTTGTTCCACTTGTTGAGTTCCTTGCTGAACAGTATTATTTATATTAGAGACCTGATTATTGTCTACATATTGTTGATTATAATTATTATTTGCATATTGCTGATTATAACTATTTAAATTATTATTATTATAATTGTTATTATTCATACCATTATATTGATTTTCATTCATATTGATTTCTCCTACTGTAAATTATTATTGTTATTATTTTGACTAGGTCCATACACAAAGTTTAATCCAGGAACACCATTACTATTTGGCATATTATTAACTGGTTGCTGTATATTATTAGGTACTGTATTTACTGGAATACTTTCCTGAATAGGAATTTGATTAGATAAATTATTAGAAGATACATTGCCAACAACATTTTGATTAAATCCTTGATTAATACTTGCAGAGTTTATTGGCCTTGGCTCATCCCAAGAATTAACTACCATATTATGATTTCCATTTCCCACAGAATGATTATTAGAAACCGACGTTTGTTCTGGTACTGGGTTAACATTAAGAGTACCATTACTTACTTGATTAACGTTTTGATTATTAGTAGGCATTAGATTAACAGACCCTTGTTGTATATTCTCATTTGGCATCATTGAATTTACTGAATTAACAACTAGTTCAGGTGTTGGAGCCGAATTAACATTAGAAATACTTTGATTTACTCCATTCATAGTTTGATTACCATTAAACATCATATTTTCATTTATTCCCATATTTGGTACTTGATTTGTAGGATTAACTACTCCACCATTAGTATAGTTATTAACCATGCTCTGTTCGTTCATATTATTAACTGGTGTTGCATTAGCATTAGTAGCAAAATTAGGAACATTATTAACCATATTATTATTATTAACATTTTGATAATTATTATTAGGCATACTAGCCATATTCATATTAGTATTTATATTATTTGTTGGTGTTGGAACTTCAGTAGGCATTACCTTAGCTTGATTATTAGGAATGCCAATGCTTTCATTACCCTTACTATTCTTACTTTTAGACTTTCTATCAGCAATAAATCCTATCGTCGTAAATATTGCAATAACTAATATTGCTATAATCCATAGGTAGTTATCATACAAAAAATCAATTATATTCATTTCATCTATCTCCTTCTTATTCTATCATGATAATTTTATCATAATTATTCTTCTTTTTCAAGACCAAAACGATAAACGTATGTTGTATCTATTTTATTTAATAAACTAGTTAAAATATCTATTGATTGTCGATATTGCCCTTTATTAAATAATTCACTGGCTTCTGTTACCCCATCATCTATATCTTTCGATATAGCACAATATCTATTAGCATACACTATTAATTTTTCATTTAAATTAACTAATTTAACCATATCATTTGTTTTATTATATATCTTAAATACTAAATCTCTAGCTGTATCAACACGAATATTTAAAATCTTAATAACTATCGGTTTCTTATTTAATTCTTTAATAATCTCTCTAATAGCTTCCTGTGCTTCTCTTAATTCTATAAAATAACTATTTGGTATTACCGGTATCTTATTATCTCTAATCTTATTCTTAGATTGTTTTAATAAGTTCTGAATAGTTTCTAATTGATCCTTCGCACGATTCTCATCGTCTTGCATACTAGTAATAGATTGTAATCTAAAATCTAAATCATCTTGTAATCTCGTTAGTTTTCTCTCTAAGCCTTCTAATTCTTCAACTAGCTTAGAATAAGCAAATGTATGCATCTTACTTTGCTCAATTAAAATCTTATAATCAGCATTTATTTGTTCAAGACTCTTATTAAGTATACTAAACTTATTTATCTCTTCATCCTTTAAATCATAAGTTTTCTTAATATCATCCATCTGAATATAAATATCATATACTACTTTATTAATATTTTCTAATTTATATTTTAATACCTTACAATTTTCTCTAAAAGCATCTTTACTTTCTTTTTCTTTATCAAAACTTGTAAATATTGAATTTAAATAATCTAACATTGTCTTTAGTTCTAATGAAGCATCCCCTATTTCAAATTTCTTTAAATTCTCAATAATATTCTGACACTTTTTTCTAATCTCACTAATATTATACTCAATATTTAAATAATCTAGTGGATATCCATCTCTTTGCATACGATAATACATTGTATTTACTTCATCTATTTTATTATTAACTAGTGTTGTCGCCATCAATATAATTGAAGGCCCTTCATCAATAACTTTCTTTAAAGTATTTATTTCAGTTTCTAACTCTTCAACTATCTTTTCAACTAAAATATAATCATTATTATCCATGGCTTTTTCAAAACTTTTAATCTTATTATCAATAGAATGAAACTCTTTAGTAATTGATTCCCCTACTTCGCCATAATCTTTACTAGTTCTTTCAAACTTATTTTGAATCTCACGGTATACTATTTTTAACTTGGTAATTATTGATCTGTTTCTTTCTTCAGATGTTGTAATTACCTTAATTTCCTCTAATAAAGATTTAGTCTTATCTCTTAACTCTTCTAATTCTATTTCAATATAAGCAATCTTCTTAATAGCATCTTTATAATCTTTTCTATCAATTAAAAAATCAGCATCTGTTATTAAATCATTTAAAACATCTATTCTATTCCCTTTAATATCTTTAAACTCATTATCCCAATAATCAAGTTTATTCTTTAAGTTATCTGTTTTAACTAATTCTTTTACTTTAGATAATTCTGATAAAATAGGTACACCTATTAAATGATTCTTTTCAATATCTAAGTTCTTTATTTCTTCTTTATATTTACTTTTTTCTTTATTATTTACTATTAAAATGGCTCCTATAACTAAAAATAAAAGCACCACAACAATCAATATAATTAATAACATTGTATTATCCATATTATCACCGCCAAAGACTATTAATCATAATATATTTTATCACATTATTAATTATTTTTAAATGTTTTTTTATGCTTTTATAATTAAATATTATTGTGTCAATAAAATACTCCCTAACTGCAAGGATTTGTACAACTATCAGTAAACTCATACTTACTATTAGCATAGTTAATATAACCCACTAAATAATTACCATTAGAGTCTTTTAAATCTTCATCAGTAATATAATTATTATCTTTTAAAGTATCTGTTGATAAACAACATGCTCCATTTATAAAGT
Source organism: Caryophanales bacterium UBA6414 (assembly GCA_002438545.1). Lineage (GTDB taxonomy): Bacteria > Bacillota_I > Bacilli_A > RF39 > UBA660 > UBA6414. Next base: position 3,683 of record DJPK01000078.1, on the reverse strand, counting down.
TTGAATAATATCCTAATGAATTCTTATTTTCTGAGATAAATAACTCTGCTGAAGACACTATTATTTTCTTTTGTGAATCACTAAGTTTATTTTTATTTCTCTCTAAAGATGCTGTAATATTAGGAATAGCCACTATTGATACAGCTAATAATATTACAATAACCGCTAATAACTCTGCCAAAGTAAAACCCTTATTATTTAATTTCATTATCACCATCTCCTAGCAATGTGTACAATCATTTATTCTCTCATTAATAAAACTATAATTACCATTATTATACATAACACAACCAATAATAGTCTTATTATCACCATCTAATAAATCATCACTAGATAAATAATTATTACTAACTAACCAATCAGTTGCAATTCCACATTTATTTTGCATAAAATCATTATAATTATACTTATTCTTATTATCTTTAGCATACAATATACTTGCCGATATTATAACTTTTTCCCTAGCCGTATTAGCCTTATCTTTATTTCTTTGTATTATTGTATTTATACCCACTGTTGACATTAAAGCAAGTGCTAATAATACCGCAATAACTGCTAATAACTCTACTAAAGTAAAACCTTTATTATTCATTCTATCACACCCTATAATAATTATAATAGATTATTACTTTTAATTCAACAAAAAGTATCTAAGTATTTAAACCTAAACGTTATCTTTACATATTTTGTTATATTCATGAACATTAACAGCCATCCCTAAAACAAATATATATGACAAAGTATATATCCATATTAATAAAATTATTATTGCTGATAAATTACCATAAACTATATCATATCTCGCAAAATTATTTAAATATATCTTAAAAACAACTGTTGCAATCGACCAAATTACTGTTGTAAATAGTGCTCCATAAGTAGTACTACTACTAGGTATCTGTCTACTAGGAGCTATTGTATATATTAACTTAATATTAAAATATATAATTAAGAAAGTAAATGGCCATTTAACTATCTTAAACACCAATATAATTTGGTTTATAAAGTTCTTAAATACTTTAGCACTCTTAATAAGACTTAATATATTATCACCAAATATTGGTACCACTATTAAGAATAAGAATAATATAACAACAAGTATTAATAATAATGTCGCCCTAATTCTATCTTTAATCGTATCTACTTCATTAACTTTATATAACGTATTAGCAGTCATTACTATTGAATAAGTACCATTAGTAGCCAAAGCAAATGCCACAATATTGAAAAAACCTAAATTGCTATCAAAACCTTTACCAGATATAACATCAATAATAACTGAACTAGCTTGTTCTGGTAAGATGTCTGATAATAAATTAATTAATGAATCTATAGATAGAGAAAAAGAAGAAGCAATTAACACAATAATTGTCAAAGTAGGTATTAAAGCCATAACTATATAATAAGCAATATTAGCAGGTAATACACTCATTTCTCGTTTTTTTAATATTCTAATTAACTCTTTAACATAATTTGTAATCTTCTTCTTCATAATATCCCCATTCTTTATTTTTGCTTCTCCTTAGCTTCACGCATTGCTAAAGTTGCCTCGTTAATAGCATCATCTATTGTCTTAACATCATCAGTAATCATACTATAACCAATAGTTGCTCCAAATTCATGTGGAAGTTCATTTAATTCTTTATTTAATTTTCTTATATATTCTATTACTTTCTTTTCATCATATCCAACCATATATATTAAGAATTCATTACCATCTGTTCTAACAACATCACTATTTTCTTTTTGATTAACTATTAGAATACTAGCAGCTTTCTTAATAACATTATCCCCTTCTTCATGCCCATAATTATCATTAATATACTTAATATTATTTAAATCAATAATTAATATTGCTTGTGGATATATAACATTCTCATCCCACTTCTTTATATTATAATTCAAATAATTTCTATTTTTTAAAGAAGTCATTATATCAATAAACTTATATTTATCTTCTTTAGTTAACTTAGTATTTTTCTTCTTTTTAGTACTCAATAATATTCCTACTACTATAACAATTACTACTCCAATTCCTATTAACAAATACTTAATAACATTACCAAATAAACTAGTAGTATTTACAATAAAATCAGTATTATAATCATATCTAATATCTTTATAATCTATTGAAGACACATAATAATCAAATAATTTAGCAAATGTTCTATTCTTTTGAACATCTCTAATTGCAAAACGATATTCACTATCTAAACTATTCTCATACACTACTTTATAATCAGATAACTTCTTATCTTTATAGTAAATATAGGTTGCTTTATCCATTGCAACAATAGAATTATTATCAATATTTCTAAGTAATTCATCTGTATTGTTATATGCCTTAGTAGCAATACTATTAACACTTAAATAATTATGTAAATATGTACCATTAACAGTATATATTGTCTTATCATATAAACTTCTTATTGAATTAATATTAATATTTTCTTTAGCTAATATAACATAATCTTCAGAAAACAAACTAGAAGTCGTTAATATATCAACATTTAAACCACTAGTCGCATAATTAGCAAATACTACATCTACTAAACCTGCTGATAAATCTTTTTTTAATGATGCAATATCCGGATATGCTACTACCTTAAAGTTAACATCTGCTAATTCTTCAAAACCACTTAAATAGTTTGATAATGTTCCAACAAATTGTTTAGATACTGTATTTTCGAATGGCATATTAATAACATAGCCATATACATACTCTTGTGAATTATAATTTAATTTCTCTTCCTCAGTAATCTTTAAACCATTAAATACTGCATTTAATAAATTATTCTTATAAGATTCGTTCAATTTATCTTTACTATATACCATAAAATACTTACGCATAATACTATATAAAGTATTATCATTAACGGTTAATACATACTTTCTACTTATATCACCATAATGATAGATAATATGTAAATCATTAGATAAGATATCTTCTAAATACATTATCTTAGGTACAATAATATAATCAACTTCCCCATTATTAATTAAAGTAATTAAGCTATCAATATTCTCACTAGGAGTATATGAAATATTCTTAATATTAGATAAATAATAATTAACTGAAGATGTATCATCAGGCAAAACACCCACCTTCTTATTACTTAAATCTTCTAATTTATTTATTGAAGAAGTATTCTTACCTACTATTACATACTTATCTTCATATATAACAATATCTTTATCTCCGGCTTTTTCATTACTCTTAAGAATCTTAAAAGCAACATTCTTATACCCATTAGGATTATTAGCAAAATAAGATACTTTATTAAACTTTATCTCAAAACTATCTGTAAAACTATCTAGAAAATCAAATATTACTCCCTCGCCATTAATACCATATACCGGTACATCATTATAAACACTAACATCAATAATATTATTAGTATTTTTATTTATCCAATTATTCTCTAATATTGAAAAACTAGAACTATCTTTTGTAAAATTTAAAATAAAAATTACAAGTGCTACTATAAATACAATTATAATTATTGATAAAATAATTATTTTATTTGTTTTATTACTATTATTATTCTTCATACTTTCACCTAACTTTTTGTCCAACCAATAGTCTCAATCTTAGGATGTTTATAACCCATTACTATAAAATGTTTTTCTTCCTCTGTTTCTTCAAAATCTTGTGTTAATATATAACTAAAATCATAATAAGC
>DJPK01000063.1 GCA_002438545.1 Caryophanales bacterium UBA6414 | reverse complement strand
CGTGTTATGATATATCATACTGAACAAGAAGTAATAGATAAAACTAGAAAGATGATTGAGGACATAGCTAGAGAAGTAGAAATAGGTAAAGTTTATAATGTTAAAGTAGTTCAAGTAGAAGAATTTGGGGCTTTTGTAGAATTATGGCCAGGTTGTGAAGGATTAATTCATATATCACAATTAGATTTAAATAGAGTAGCTAAAACTACAGATGTTGTTAATGTTGGTGATGAATTACTTGCTAAAGCAACTGGTTATGATAAGAAAGGTAAACTTAATTTATCTAGAAAAGATGTATTAAAAGAATCTAGTAAATAATATATATAAGTCTCGTTTAAAATACGAGGCTTTTTATAATACCATTAAACCTTAAGCATATATTTAATTAGAGGTGGATATGAAGAATATATTAAAGTCTATTGGATTATTAGCACTTATTGTATTTAGTTTTTTCTATACTGATAAAGTTATGAATGTAGTTAATAATCAAGATGAGATTATGATAAAGTTAAAGAGTATTGAAGATAATTATAAGATAGAGGCAATAGATGCGACTATTAGTGATGATACAATAGTACCAGGTATTAATGGAAGAGTATTAGATGTAGAAAAGACTTATAAGTATTTAAAGCAAGTAGGGGTAGTAGATGAATCACTATTTAAATATAAAGTAGTTAGTCCGGAAGTTAGTTTAAGTAATAATATAGATAAGTATATTACTAAGGCTAATCCTAAGAAAGATAGTGTAGCAATATTAATAATCTTAAATAGTAAGACTAATTTAAATAAAGTATTATCATTAGCCAAGAGTAAGAATGTTAAGATTAATTTTTTTATTGAATATAATTATTTGATGGAGAACATAGCTATTTTAAATGAATTAAAAGAACATGAAGTATATAGTTATATTCCATATAGTCCGGATACTTTAATAATATCTAATAATATTATTAAGAATAAGATGGATAATGAACCAATATATTGTTTAACTTCTACTAAAGATATAAAGGTATTAAATATATGTTCTAGTAGTAATATGTATACTATTCTTCCTAGTATTATAGGGGGTTATCCAGAGATAAAGAGTTCTTTAGAGAATGGTAGTATAATACTTTTATCTAATGATAAGATAACTAATGAATTAGATATAAGTATTAATTATATTAAGAATAAGGGATATAGTATTAGTGGTTTATCTAATCATATAAGTGAATAGTGTTTTATAGCACTATTTTTATTTGACAAGTAATATTCTAAATTATATAATAATTACAGGTAAAAGGAAGTAGAATATGCAGAGAAATGAAGTGGATAGAAATAAAGTAGCTCCAATGATGAGACACTATTTAGAATTAAAAGATAATTATGAAGATACCTTGTTATTTTATCGTTTAGGAGACTTTTATGAGATGTTTTTTGAAGATGCAATAACAGCTTCTCATGAATTAGAGTTAACTTTAACAGGAAGAAATAGTGGTTTAGATGAGAAAGTACCAATGTGTGGAGTACCGCATCATGCTGTAGATAGTTATATTGATAAATTAATAAAAAAAGGATTTAAAGTAGCGATATGTGAACAACTAGAAGATCCTAAACAAGCTAAAGGAATAGTTAAAAGAGATGTTGTTGAGGTAATATCTTCAGGAACAATAACTTCTAGTAATTCGTTAAATGAAAAAGAGAATAATTTTATTGGATATTTAGGGTTTTATAGTTATTTATATATATTATGTTATGCTGATATAACTACGGGTGAAGTATATCTTAAATTAATAGATAATGATATAAATAAAGTTATAAATCAAATAGTATTTTTATCATTAAAAGAAGTAATAGTATCTACTAATATTGATAGGACAATTACTAGTATTTTAAATAAAGAATATCATATAACTATTAGTACTGATGATAATATTATAGATAATGATAATTATCAGAGTATATATAAGAATATTACTGATCAAAGATATATAGATGCTTTAAAACATTTATTATATTATTTAGTAGTTATTCAAAAGAGAACAGTTAATCATTTTCAAGAGATGACAATAATAAATAGTAATGATTATATGAAGATGGATGTGCATACAAAGAGAAACTTAGAGTTAACAGAGAGTATGCGTAATCATGAGAGAATGTATTCATTATTATGGTTACTTGATAATACTAAGACTGCAATGGGTAGTAGAAGACTTAAAAGTTTTATTGAGTCGCCTTTAGTAGATAAGAAAGAAATAGAAAAAAGATATGATATAGTTAGTAAGTTATTAGAGGAATTTATATTATGTGAAGACTTACGTAGTTATTTATATGAAGTATATGATTTAGAGAGATTATGTGGGAAGATCTCCTTAGGGAGTGCTAATGCAAGAGATTTATTGCAGTTAAAGAATTCTTTAAAAGTGTTTCCAGAACTTAATGAAATATTTAAGAAATTAAATTATCATGAGATTGATGATGTATCTTCTTTATATGAGTTATTAGAGACTTCGATTAATGAAGATGCTCCTATAACATTAAAAGAGGGTTATTTAATTAAAGATGGTTATAATAAAGAATTAGATGAATTAAAGGATTTACGTAGTGGTGGTAAGAACTTTATTAGTAAGTTTGAAGAAGAAGAAAGAGAAAGAACCGGTATTAAGACTTTAAAAGTAGGTTTTAATAAAGTATTTGGTTATTATATAGAAGTTAGTAAGGGTAATATTAAAGATGTTAAAGAAGAGTATGGTTATATTAGAAAACAGACTTTAGCTAATTGCGAGAGATATGTTAATGCTATATTAAAAGAGAAAGAAGATTTAGTACTATCTTCTGAAGAAAAGATTATTAATATGGAATATGATTTATTTATTGAAATTAGAGATAAAGTTAAAGACTATATTGATACTTTACAGAGAATTGCTAAGATAATTAGTGAGATAGATGTATTACAAAGTTTTGCTCAGGTAAGTGATAAATATAATTATATAAGACCTACTATTAATAGTGATAATACAATTAATATTATTGAGTCAAGACATCCGGTAGTAGAGAAAGTTATTAAGGATAATTATGTAGCTAATGATATAGTAATGGATAGTAAGACTAATATTATTTTAATTACGGGTCCTAATATGGCTGGTAAGAGTACTTATATGCGTCAGTTAGGTATTATTGCTATTATGGCACAGATAGGATGTTTTGTTCCGGCTAAAGAAGCTAGTTTACCAATATTTGATCAGATATTTACGAGAATTGGGGCTAGTGATGATTTAGTTAGTGGTGAATCAACATTCATGGTCGAGATGATGGAAGCTTCTAATGCTATAAAGAATGCTACTCCTAATAGCTTAATATTATTTGATGAATTAGGTAGAGGCACAGCAACATTTGATGGAATGAGTTTAGCGCAAGCAATACTAGAATATATAAATAATAATATTGGTTGTAAGACTTTATTTTCTACTCATTATCATGAGTTAACTAGTTTAGATAAGACTTTAAAAGGTTTAAAGAATAAACACGTCAGTGCCAAAGAAGATGAAGATGGCAATACTATTACATTCCTACATAAAGTAATAGATGGTTCAGT
>DJPK01000037.1:13457-13631 GCA_002438545.1 Caryophanales bacterium UBA6414 | reverse complement strand
ATATTATTGGGCTTTGTCTCCCTCTAACTTCGATAGTTCGGTTGCGGTCGGGTTCCACTGGTCCTCTGGTGGGTATCTGTTCGGCAACTACATCCCCTCCTCTGACGACGGGGTTCGGCCTTCAGTTTCACTTCAACCGGGGATAGCGATAACAGGAGGATCAGGGACTGCTGC
>DJPK01000037.1:0-13231 GCA_002438545.1 Caryophanales bacterium UBA6414 | reverse complement strand
TCTAGAGATGGTGGTGGTAAATTATGTTTAAAGTATTACTTTTAGATAATGTTATGAATATATGGCCTATGATAGTACTTATTACTGTTATAGTGTCTTCTTTTAGGATAGCGTATTTAATAAAGTATAATAAGAAGTTTGTGTTTCATAGAGAGTTGTTAGCATTAATATTTATGATATATATATTATGTTTATATTATGTGGTTACTTATCAGGATGTTAATTATGGTGGGATTAATTTAGTGCCTTTTAAGGAAATGTTTAGGTATAGTTTTGGTAGTCCTAAGTTTGTTAAGAATGTAGTTGGTAATATCCTTATGTTTTTACCTTTTGGGTTCTTTGTATCTTATTATTTAAAAGCTAATAAGGTTGGTTATCCTCTTGTACTGACTTTAATAGTTAGTTTAACTATTGAGTTAGTACAATTAAAAATTGGTAGAGTGTTTGATATAGATGATGTTATATTAAATGTTATTGGTGGTTTTTGTGGGTTCTTAATTTATGTTGCTTTGTCGGCAATAGAGAGTAGGCTTCCTAAATTTATGAAGAGAGATTCGTTTATTAACTTTATTTTTATCTTAATATTGTGTATAATACTTATATATTCATTCAATATTGATGTTATTGGATGGTTTAGATAGGAGATATATATGTTTGAGATATTTAATAATACTAATGATGATATTAATACTAGTGAGTTAGAAGATTATATTAAATATGTAGTTAAGGAATTAGATATAGAGAATGCTGTATTTAATATAATATTTATTGATAATGAAGAAATAAGAAAAATAAATCGTGAGTATCGTAATGTAGATAGAGAGACTGATGTTATTAGTTTTGCTCTTGAAGATAATATGGATGTTGTTTATGAAGATTTTAGACTTTTGGGGGATATTTATATATCTTATGAGAAGGCTATAGAACAAGCAGAGTTATATAATCATTCAGTTAAGAGAGAAGTATTTTTCTTAGCAACACATGGTATTTTACATCTTCTTGGATATGATCATATGGAAGAAGAAGATGAAAAAGTTATGTTTGGTAAACAAAATGAGTTATTAGATGGTTATGGTATTACAAGGGAGTCTAAGTAAAAACGTATTTTTGAACTATATGTTAAAAAAATGGTGTAATATTATACATGAGGAGATGATAATTGTGAGATTATTACCATTTAATGAATATGATTTAAAAACATCTAAGATACTTGAAGCATTAAATGATGCATCTAGATCACTTGCTGAATTAAAAGGTTTTGCTAATTCCATTCTTAATCAACATATATTGATAAATGCAATAACTATTAATGAAGCTAAGGATAGTAGTGCAATTGAGAATATTGTTACAACACATGATAGTATTTATAAAGTATTAACTGAGAGCGGTTTTAAGGAAGATGCTGCTAAAGAAGTTGTTAATTATCGAGGTGCTATTTGGTATGGGTATGAGATGGTTAAAGATAAAGGTTTTATATCAACAAATATGTTAGTTAAAATACAATCTATGATTGAGCCTAATAAGGTTGGCATTAGAAAAACTTTAGGCACTAATTTAGTAAATAGTGTTACAGGAGAAATTATTTATACACCACTACAAACTGAAGGTGAGATAAGAGATTTATTAAAGAACTTAGAAGATTATATAAATAATTTTGATGATGATGTTGATCCTTTGATTAAAATGGCATTAATACATTATCAGTTTGAAAGTATTCATCCTTTCTATGATGGTAACGGAAGAACAGGAAGAATATTAAATGTATTATATTTAGTATTAAATAATTTGTTAGATAGCCCAATCTTATATTTAAGTAATTATATTAATAAGAATAAAAGTGATTATTATAGATTGTTTACTGAGTTTAGAGAAAATAATAATTATGAAGATTGGATTATATATATATTAAAGGGTATTGAAGAAACTTCTAAAAATACTATTGAATTAATAAAAAGGATACAAGAAGAAATGGAATCATATAAAAATGAATTTATGATGAAGTTACCTAAGATATATTCTGATAAATTATTAGATGCATTATTTTTTGAAGTATATACTAGAATTAATTATATTGAAGATAGATGTGAAGTTACAAGACAGACTGCTTCTACATATTTAAATCAGTTAGTTGAGGCTGGTTTACTTGAGTGTGAAAAAGTTGGAAGAGAAAGTATTTATAAAAATATTAGGTTAATTAATTTACTTAGTAAGTTTTAATTGTTATCTTGGAGAGTCAATTTAAATAAATTGATTCTTTTTGATTGCCAATTAGTTTGATTTATGCTATTATTATAGTAGTTAGATAGGAGCATTTGGTATGAAGAAGATTAAGAAGATTCCTTTAAAATATTTAATACTAGTTGTTACTTTAATAGTTGGTTTAATAGGTGTAGGCATATATACTACTTATTCTTATTATAGTTATAATTATTCAGTTAATGATGTTGTTAAGATTAATACAATAAATGAAATTAGCAAAGTTGTTACTTTGGATGAAGGACATGTTGTTGGTGTTCTTCCAGGGGAAAGTGTTAGTATAGAACTAAATATTACTAATTCAACATCTAAGACATTAAATTATGCTTGTTGGTATGAGTTAATTGATGGCAGTCTTACTAATGTTAGAGCAACCCAAAATGCTGCTACTAGTGGAACAATTAGTGCTAAGGAAACTATTAATAGGATGGTTTATATATATAATAATGGTACTGGTGAAGTAGTGTTGAATGTTGGAGCATCTGGTACAGAAGACAATAATTTATCTTTGCCTAGCACAAAGAATTTAATTACTACAATAGAGTAATATTTTTCATGTTATTAATAATGGAGGATGGATATGAAAGATAAAATATTAGAATGTTTAAATAGTAAAAAGAATTTATCTTTAACTATTATTGAAATAAATGATTTATTAGGGTTTAAGACTCCTGAAGAGTTAAGAGAACTTAATGATGTTTTAGATGAAATGTGTAGTGATGGAGAAATATATTATAGTGAAAAGAAAAAGAGATATACGCTTATTACTAATACACATTATTTAAAAGGTAAGATTATAGTAAATGCTAAAGGATATGGCTTTGCTGTTATTGGTGATGGACATGAAGATGTATATATTAATGCTAAAAATTTATTAGATGCTAGAGATAGTGATATTGTTTTAATAGAAGTTATCGATAAGAGAAGTAATGAAGGTAAAGTAATTAAAGTATTAAAACGTGATGAGTCAAATATTATTGGAGAGTTTTATACAGAGAATGGGAAGAACTTTGTTAAGTCTGATCAAAGAAACGGTAAGATAATAGAGATTCCTAATGGTCATACAATGAATGCTGTACCAGGACATAAAGTTGTAGTAATGCCCTTTAAAGATAATACTTATTTAGGAGAGGTTATAGCTATTATTGGTCATAAGAATGATATTGGGGTAGACATTTTGTCATATGCTTATCAATATGGTTTTGATCCTAAGTATTCTGATGAAGAAATGAAGGAAGTAAATAGTCTACCTAGCGAAGTATTAGTTAGAGACTTAAGTGGTCGTATTGATTTAAGACGTGAACTTATATTTACTATTGATGGTGATGATACTAAAGATATCGATGATGCAGTATCACTTAAAAAAATAGATAATGGTTTATATGAATTAGGTGTTCATATAGCAGATGTTAGTTATTATGTTAAACAAGACGGAGAAATAGATAAAGATGCCTTTAAGAGAGGTACTAGTGTTTACTTAGTTGATAGAGTTATTCCAATGCTTCCTCATCAATTATCTAATGGTATATGTTCATTAAATCCTAATGTTAATAGATTAGCTTTATCTTGTGTTATGAAAATTAATAATAAAGGTGAAGTAGTAGATTATCGTATTTTTGAAAGTGTTATATGTTCTAAAAAGCAAATGACATATAGTAATGTTAATAAGATATTAGAAGAAAATACTATTCCAGAAGGATATGAAGATTTTGCTGATAACTTAAAATTAATGAAAGAGTTATCAGACATTCTTAGAAGTAAGATGGTTAGGCGAGGATACTTAGAGTTTGACAGCCCAGAAGCTAAAATATTAGTTAATGAAAAATGTGAACCAATAGATATTGTCTTACGTAGCCAACGTACCGGAGAGAAATTAATTGAAAACTTCATGATAGTGGCTAATGAGACAGTAGCCGGCTTTGTTGAAGATATGGATTTGCCAGGTATATATCGTGTTCATGATAAACCAAATCCTGAAAAGTTAAAGACATTTATTAGATTCTTGTCTTTAAAAGGATATAGTTTTAATATGGATATTAATAAGATAAAAAATTATAGTTATCAAAAGATGTTAGAGATGTTTAAAGATAAAGAAGAAGGTAGTATTTTAAGTAGTTTAGCTATTCAAACGATGGCTAAGGCCAAATACTCTAATGTTAATATTGGACACTTTGGTTTAGGCAGTAAGAGATATTCACATTTTACATCTCCAATTAGAAGATATCCGGATTTAACATTACATAGATTAGTTAAAGATTATTTAAAAAAATATTCTACTAAAACAATATCTAAGTGGGAGAAGTTATTACCAGTTATTGCTGATCATTCTTCAATTAAAGAACAAGATTCAATAAACTGTGAACGTGATGTAGAAAAAATGAAGAAAGCACAATATATGGAAGGACATATTGGCGAAGTATTTAAAGGTGTTGTTAGTGGAGTTTGTGAATTTGGAATATTTGTTCAACTAGAAAATACTGTTGAAGGTTTAGTTAAAGTGGAAGATATAAAAGGTGACTATTATGTCTATGATAAAGAACTTGGTATTATGGTTGGCAAGAATAGTAAGAATAGATATATGTTTGGTGACGTAGTTAGTGTCGAAGTTATTAATGCTTCTCGTGAGACTAGTATGGTTGATTTTAAGATAGTAAAGGATGTAGGTTATGGCGGTAAAAAGAAAAAGTAATCCAAATGGTAATAAAACATTTATTGTTATATTTTTACTTGTTATAGTTATAGTAGGAGTAGGATTTTATGTTAAATATTTATCAGAACATCAAGTTATACATAATAATATTATTGATGATAAACATGAAGACAAGCCTAAAGAAGAAGATTATTCACTATCATTAGTTATGGTAGGAGATAATTTGATTCATGGAGCGGTATATAATTATGCTCATAAGTTAGCTAATTATAATGGTTACGATTTTAAACCAATAGTTAGTTATATAAAAGATTATGTTAGTAATTATGATTTAGCGTATTATAATCAAGAAACGATACTTGGAGGGGGTGCTAGTCATTATCCAAGATTTAATTCACCATATGAAGTAGGAGACGCGATGATTGATGCGGGATTCAATATGGTAAGCCTTGCTACTAATCATACAATGGATGTCGGAAGAAATGGCGTGGAAAACTCTTGCAAGTATTGGAAAGAACATAGTGATGTTTTAGCTGTTGGTAGTTATTGCAGTGAAGAAGATAGAAATGAAGTAGTTATTAAAGAAAAAAATAATATTAAATATACATTATTAAATTATACTTATGGAACAAACGGACTTCCTACGTATGAAGACTATTATGTTAATGTATGGCCAACTAGTTCTGATGAGGAATATGAAAACTATAAAGAAATAGTTAAAAGTGATATTGAAAAAGTTCGAGATAAAGTAGATGTCTTAATAGTAGCAATGCATTGGGGTGTTGAATATACTCATACACCAACTAATTATCAAAAAGATGCTGCTAAGTATTTAGAATCATTAGGAGTAGATATTATTATTGGTACACATCCTCATGTTATAGAACCTGTTGAATATATTAATGATACAGTAGTGTTCTATTCACTTGGCAATTTCTTATCAGCACAATATAGTGATATTAATGTAGCAGAAGGAGATTATAGTTGTCCTGATTATAAATGTGTAGTAGGACTTATGAGTAGTCTAACTATTAATAAGAAAGTAGTTGGAGATGATGTTAGTATTACTATAGATAATGTTAAGAATGATTTAATTTATACATATTATAATAATAGATTTAGTAATTTTAAAGTAATACCTTTTAGTAATCCAGATATTAGAGAGTATTTACCTGATAGCGAAAGAGTGTACAACAAATATAAAGATGTCGTTCAAAGTATGGATAGTAATATTGAAGTAGTACCAATGGGGTAGATAAGATGAAGAAGTTAAGTTATGTATTTATAATCATTTTATTAGTAGTAGGAATAGTTTTTATTAATCATGGTGGTTCATTAAATAGTAATAGTGTTCATGATGATATTAATGTTAAAGAAAGAAGTAATAATACTAAAAATAAAGAATATAAACTATCATTACTAATGGTTGGAGATATGCTTATTCATGATTATATATATGAAGAAGCAGAAGAGAATGCTAGAGGAGCAAATGATTATGATTTCAAACCAATGATAACCGAAATAAAGAATATTGCCAAAGATTATGATTTAGCTTATTATAATCAAGAAACAATTTTAGGAGGTTCTGATATAGGGGTATCTTCTTATCCGGCTTTTAATTCGCCTTATGAAGTAGGAGATGCCATGATTGATGCCGGCTTCAATATGGTGAGTCTTGCTACTAACCATACGCTCGATAGAGGTAGTAAAGCAGTAGAAAACTCTTGTAAGTATTGGAAAGAACATAGTGATGTATTAGCGGTTGGTAGTTATTGTAGCGAAGAAGATAGAGATGCAGTAGTTATCAAAGAAAAGAATAATATTAAATATGCTTTATTAAATTATACTTATGGAACAAATGGTATTAGTATACCTAATGGGAAAGAATATTATGTAAATATTTGGCCAACAAGTTCTAAAAATGCTTATGAGAACTATAAAGAAGTAGTTAAAAGTGATATTGAAAAATTAAGAGATAAAGTAGATGTTTTAATGGTGGCTATGCATTTTGGAGAAGAATATAATTTCGACAAGACTACTTACCAAGAAGATGTTGCAGAGTATTTAGCTTCTTTAGGAGTAGATATTGTTATTGGGACACACTCTCATGTAGTAGGACCAATCGAACATATTGGAGATACTTTAGTTATATATTCACTTGGTAATTTCTTATCAGCCCATAGTGTTAAAGATATATCTAATAGAATTGGATTGATGTCTTCAGTTAAAATTACTAAGGTAATTGAAGGAGATAAGGTAGACATTAAGATAAATAATGATTATAATGAATTATTGTATACTTATTATGATGATTATACTGACTTTAGAGTTATACCTTTTAGTAAGTTAAATGATGATTTATTAAAAGATTATCAAAGTATTCATGATAAGTATGCAGGTTATATTACAAAATATGATGAGACTGTAGTAGTCAAATAGGGTGGTTATATGGAAATAGTTAATAGAAAAGCAAGACATGATTATGATATTATTAGTACTTATGAAGCAGGAATAGTTTTAACAGGTACAGAAATTAAGTCTATTAGAAACGGTAAGATGAATATTAGAGATAGTTATGTTATCATTAAAAACGGTGAAGCATATTTACTTAATAGTCATATTGCTAGTTATGAACAAGGTAATAGATTCAATCATGAAGAAACTAGAACTAGAAAGTTATTACTTCATAAGAAAGAAATATACAAACTAAGAGATAAGTTAGAGATGGAAGGATATACTTTAATACCTTTAAAAGTATATTTAGTTAAATCACGAGCTAAAGTAGAGATTGGTCTTGCTAAAGGACGTCATGATTATGACAAGAGAGAAGCAATTAAACAAAGAGATATTGATAGAGAAATACAAAAGAAATATCATCTTTAAAAAGTAAATGCTTGCTCTTTTTTTTACCTATAATTTACTTTGTATGCATGGAGTTAATTTGATTGACTTATCTAAAATGACATGATATATATATAATACAGGGAGGTGATATTGGGCATAGAATAATCATTTATGGATGATAAATATACTTGTTAAGTAAACAAATTTTCTTTAAGTTAGTAATAGAGTACGGTAGCTATTATCGGAATTTAAGTCTGTGGATGAGGCACAATAGTGCTTTTAGGGAGCAGAAAGCCCAGCATTGTGAAATGTTGGAAGCATAAATTTACTTTTGTTATTGTATTACGCAGAAAAAAGTGATATAATCTAGATGTATTTAGGAAGGGAGGGATAGAAGTGTCAGTAAAGGTAAAAGATAATAATCTAGACTTTGCATTAAGAAGATTAAAAACAGAAGTTGCTAGAAATGGTACCCTTTCTAAAGCTAGAGAAAGAGCTGATGGTTATAAAAAACCAGGCGTAAGATTAAGAGAAGAAAAGAAAATAAATACTATGAACTCACGTAAAGCTAATAAGAACTATAAGAGAAGTAATAGTTTTAAAAGTTATAAAGGAAATAGTAGAGCAGAAAGCAAAGTTAATAACTAATTAAGGAGATGACAAGATGCTAGCAGAACGTATTAATAATGATTTAAAAGAATGCATGAAAAATAAAGATAGCTTTAAATTATCAGTTATTCGTATGATTAAAGGCGCTATGCAATTAGAAAAGAAAGACCCTCGTGCGGAATTAACAGATGATGAAATGATTAAAGTTATTTCTAAACAAATAAAGATGCGTAATGATGCTATTAATGAATTTAAAAAAGCTGATAGACAAGATTTAATTAGTCAAAATGAAAAAGAAATAGAAATACTTAATAGTTATTTACCTCCTAAATTAAGTGATGAAGAAGTAAATAAAATATTAGATGAAGCTTTTTCATTAGTTAACCCTACATCTAGTAAAGATATGGGTAAAATTATGAAAGAAGTGTCTAGTAAAGTAGCAGGACGTGCTGATATGTCAGTAGTTAGTACTTTAATTAGAAATAGATTAAATAATTTATAATAATTAACACTTATATATTCATATAGGTGTTTTTTTATTTGTAACTTACGTGTAACTTTGGTTATCATATAATTAGATTGTTAGTGAAGGGAGAAGACTATGGAAATATTAAAAGCTGAGAATCTAACAAAGATTTATGGTAAAAATACAACAAAGGTAGTAGCACTTGATAATGTATCTTTTTCAGTAGAAAAAGGTGAGTTTGTGGCAATAGTAGGCGCTAGTGGTAGTGGTAAATCTACACTATTACACTTAATAGGAGGGGTTGATAAACCAACATCAGGTAAAGTATACATTGATGGTAATGATATTTATAGTTTTGATGATGATAAGTTAACGATATTTAGAAGAAGACAAGTTGGTCTTATTTATCAATTCTATAACTTAATTTCGGTTTTAGATGTAGAAGAAAATATTACTTTACCTATTAATCTAGATAATAGAACAGTAGATAAGAATTATTTGGATAATTTAATTAAAACACTAGGGTTAGAAAAGAGAAGACATCATTTACCTAATGAATTATCAGGCGGACAACAACAAAGAACTTCGATTGGTCTAGCATTAATAACTAATCCCACTATTATTTTAGCGGATGAACCAACCGGTAACCTAGATAGTAAAGCTAGTGATGAAATAGAAGATGACCTAGAAGTTAATAAGATTATTAAGTTAATTGAGGATATAAATCATAAGAATTATGAATTAAAGCTAGATGATTTAAGTGAAGATAAGATATCTATCTTAAAACAAGAAATATATAAGACAACAGTTATGTTAAGAGAACAAGCAGATAATTCTTTAAAAGATAAGATTAGTTTAAAAGAATCATTACAAGATATATCACATCAGTTAAAAACACCACTGACTTCTATTACTATTATGTTAGATAATATGATTGATAATCCGGATATGGATAATATAGTTAGAGATAAGTTTATTAGACAAATTAAAAGAGAAGTACTTAATATTACTTTTTTAGTACAATCTATTTTAACTTTATCAAAGTTTGAGTCTAATACCATTAGTTTTATCGAAGAAGATAATAATATTAAAGATATAATAGATATGGCTATTAGTAATGTAGCTAATTTATGTGATTTAAAAGATATAAAGATTATATTTAAGGGGAAGAATAGTAAGATATATTGTGATTTTAGATGGCAAGTAGAGGCTATTACTAATATATTAAAGAATGCTATTGAGTATTCAGATAAGGGTAGTAAGATTATTATTGAAGGGATGATTAATAATTTGTATTATGAGATTAAGATAAGAGATTATGGTAAAGGTATGGATAAGGAAGACGTTGATAATATATTTAAGAGATTTTATAAAGGGAAGATGTCGTCAGGAGATAGTGTTGGAATAGGACTTTCGCTATCAAAAAAGATAATAGAGAAAGATAATGGAATGATTAGTGTAGACTCTACTAAAGGAGAAGGAACTACTTTTATTATTAAATATTTTAAATAAGTGAGATATGTAGAACAGGTTTTTACATATTTTTCCTATTAAAAGTGTATAATTTAGTAGAAAATAATTACTTTAGGTTTTATTTTTGATATAATTAGATAGAGGTGTATATGAATGAGAGCAGTTATTAGCGCTGGTGGTACAGGAGGACATATTTTTCCCGCTGTTGCTATCATTAATAAGATAAAAAAAGAAGAACCAAATAGTGAGTTTTTATATATTGGTACTGATGATAGAATGGAGAAAGATTTAATTCCAGAAATGGGTATTAGATATGAAGCTATTAAGATTACAGGGTTTAAGAGAAAGCTAACTATTGATAACTTTAAGACAGCATATTACTTTATTAATGCTTGTTTAAAGTGTAAGAAGATTATTAAAGAGTTTGATCCGGATATTGTTATAGGAACAGGGGGATATGTAACAGCACCTGTTGTATGGGCTGGGAAGAAGTTAGGTAAGAAGACATTTATTCACGAACAAAACTCCGTAGTAGGACTTTCTAATAGATATTTAGCAAAGTATGCTGATAAAGTAGGAGTATCTTTTGAATCAACTATGGATAAATTTGATAAAAATAAAGTAGTATTGACAGGTAATCCTTGTAGTGAGAAAGCAATTGCGATGAAGAAAGCTAATAAAGAAGAGTACGGATTATCTAAAGATAAGAAATTAGTTTTAATAGTTATGGGATCATTAGGTAGTAAGACAGTTAATGATAAGTTAGTATCTTTTTTAAATAGTTTTAGAGATAAAGATTATGAAGTATTATTTGTAACAGGTAATACTTATTATGAAAAAGTAAAGAAGACTCATGTACCTAGTAATGTTAAGATAGTACCTTTTGTTTATGAAATGCCATCATTAATGAAAGTAACTGATTTAATGATAACTAGAGCGGGTGCTACAACAATGAGTGAAATTATGGTATTAGGAGTACCTTCAATATTTATACCTAGTCCTTATGTTACTAATAATCATCAATATAAGAATGCTATGGATTTGGTTAATAAAAATGCTGCTTTAATATTAGAAGAAAAAGATTTAACAAGAAATAATTTAATTACTATGATAGATAAGACTTTAAAGAATGAAAAAGAATATAATGAGATTAAGAATAATTTAAAAGATTTAGGGATAAAAGATAGTTCTAGTAGGATATATGAAGTATTAAAGGAATTGATAATGGATGATAAGAAATTTTACTAGAAGTAATAATATCGAGATGTATGAAGATGTATCTTTAAAGAAATATAATACATATCGATTAGATGTTAAGTGTGATTATTTAGTTTTTCCTAAAGATATAGATGAAGTAGTTAAATTAATTAGTTTTCTTAAAGAGAATAATTATAGGTATTTAATACTTGGTAATGGTTCTAATGTAATATTTAAAAATAATAGATATAATGGTGTTGTTATAAAGTTATCTAACTTAGATAAGATAGAGTTTGATGGTGATAAAGTAGTAGTAGGGGCAGGAGTAGCTCTTTCTAAATTAGCTAATATGGCTATTAATAATTCTTTATCAGGGTTAGAGTTTTCAGTTTCTATACCGGGAGAGATAGGGGCTTCAGTTAGTATGAATGCCGGAGCATATAATGAGTCATTTAGTGATGTATTTGTATCCGCTAAAGTACTTACACCTAAATTAGAGATAATAGAGCTAACTAATGAAGATATGGATTTTTCTTATCGTAATTCATTTATTAAAAAGAATAAAGACTATATCGTATTAGAAGTAGTTTTAAAGTTAAAACCTGGTAATAAAGAAGAAATGAATGCTGTAATAGAAAAAAGATTTGAAAAAAGAAAAGCAACCCAACCACTTGAGTATCCATCCGCAGGAAGTGTCTTTAGAAATCCGGAAGGAATGTATGCCGGAAAGTTAATAGAAGACGTTAACTTAAAAGGATATAGTATTGGTGGTGCAATGATATCAGATATGCATGCTAACTTTATTGTTAATAAAGATAATGCAACAGGGGATGATATAATAAACTTAATTAATTTAGCTAAAGATAAAGTAAAAGAAAATAATAATATAGACTTATATTTAGAACAAGTAATTATAGATAATTAATAAAAGGTGCGATATGAATAAAAAAAGGGTAAAAGTAAAGAAAAGAAAATTAAGTATTAAAAAACTATTAATATTTATATTAGTATTAATTATTATAAGTTTATTAGGGTATTATATATGTTCTTTAAAGATAAGTAATATTTATGTTATAAATAATAATATTATAACTGATAAAGAAGTAATAGAATTATCTAATTTATCTTCTTATCCTTCTTTTATTTTAACAAGAGGTAAAAAGATAGAGAAAGAGTTAAAAAAGAATGCTTATATAGAAAAAGCTAAAGTTAAGAAAAAGTTTTTTGGTAAAATATATATAACTATTTATGAATATAATCCACTATGTATTGAGATGGATAGTAAGAAGTTAGTATTATCTAGTGGAGAAATAGTAGATAATACTAAGAATATACAGAACTTACCATATCTAGTAGGGGATGTTAGTAGTATATATAATAAGTTTGTAGATAAGTTTAATTTAATAGATAGAGTTATTTTAGAACATATATCTATTATTGAATATAGTCCTAATGAAGTAGATAAAGAAAGATTCTTATTATATATGGATGATGGTAATAATGTATATATTACTTTAACTAAGATAGAGAAGATTAATAAATATGAAAGTATATTTGCTAATTTAAATGGTGTTAAAGGTATTATATATCTTGATTCAGGAGATTATGTTGAGGTTAAAAATTAGGACTTGTATTTGAGTGTGTTTTGTTATATAATTAATTTAAGATAGGAAATAAACAAACGAGGTATTTACTTCAAGTAAATGTAATAGTGAACAAATGTTCGCTAGAAAGGA
>DJPK01000012.1 GCA_002438545.1 Caryophanales bacterium UBA6414 | reverse complement strand
TGTTTAGTAGGACCTTCTGGTGTTGGTAAAACTACTTTAGCTAAATCTATTGCTAATGTTTTAGATAGAAAGTTTGTTAAGGTTAGTGTAGGTAGTATTGTTGATGATGCAGAAATAATGGGACATCGTAAGACTTATATTGGGGCATATCCTGGTAAGATAATTCAAGGAATACGTAAGTGTGGCGTTAATAATCCGGTATTCTTAATAGATGAAATAGATAAGATTACTAAAGATTATCGTAAAGATGTATCAACAACATTACTAGATATATTAGATAAAGAACAAAATAGTATGTTTATAGATAATTATATAGAAGAGAAGTTTGATTTATCAAAAGTAATGTTTATATTGACTGCGAATAATGTTAACACTATTCCGGAAGCTTTAAAAGATCGTTTAGAAATAATAGAACTATCTAGTTATACAGAGTATGAAAAGATAGAGATAGCTAGAAATTACTTAGTACCTAAGATGTTATCTTCTTATAAGATGGAGAATATTAGTATTAGTAAAGAAGCTATTAAGACAATTATTAATTATTATACTAAAGAGTCAGGAGTAAGAGAGTTAGAAAGAATATTAGAGAGTTTAGTTAGAAAGATTATTGTCGAAGATGAATTTAATAAGAGAAGTGTTTATTTTATAGATAATGATAATATTACTTCTTATTTAGGTAATTATAAATATAATGTTGATGATAGTTTAGAGAATAATACTTCGGGTGTAGTTAATACTTTAGCGTATACACCATATGGTGGGATGGTACTAAAGACTTCAGCAATATATTTTAAGGGTAAAGGTAATATAAATATTACTGGTTCTATTGGAGAAGTAATGAAAGAATCAGTAGAGATAGCACTAAGTTATATTAAATCTAATTGTGATAATTATGGAATAAATAGTGATATATTAGATAATAATGATATTCATATTCACTTTGAATCAGGTTCTATACCAAAAGATGGTCCATCAGCGGGTATTACAATATTAACAACATTAATTAGTTTATTTTTAGATAAACCAGTACCTAATGATATTAGTATGACAGGAGAGATTACTTTACGTGGTAAAATATTACCAGTAGGAGGACTTAAAGAAAAGTTAATAGCTGCTAAAAGATGTGGTATTAAAATAGTATTTATTCCTAAAGATAATAGTAATGATATAGAAGAAATAGATGATATAATAAAAGAAGGATTAGAGATAATATTTGTTAGTGATTATGAAGAAATATATCGAAAAATATTTAAGAAGAGAAATAAAACGACAAATAAATAATATTTATTGCATATAATGTAATAGGTGATTTATATGGCTAATATTGATGATTTTAAATCATTTGTTAGAAAGAATCCATCTTTAATAACGTATGTAAAAAATAATAATGATTCTTGGCAAAAAATATATGAAGTATATGACTTATATGGAGAAGATGATAAAGTTTGGGAGAAGTATTTAAAACCGGCAACTGTTGAAGAAAGTAAATCTAGTAAATCAACTAGTTTAAATGATTTAGTAAATATGGCTAAAAATATTGATGTGGATAAAGTACAAAATGGTATTACTTCTTTGCAGAAAGCTTTAGGACTATTTTCAGAATTATTTGTAAATAAAGGAAGTAGTGGTACGACTAATACTTATCAACCACGAGCTATTTATAAGAGATTTGAAGACTAATGGATTTAGAAACGCAGTATAAAATTAAATCTGATCCTAGATTACAAAGATTTATTAGAGAAAATAGTTATTGGTATAAGTATTTAAATAGAGATCCTTATTTATTTAAAGATTTTTATAATGATATGTTAGATAAGTATAAGTTAACTAGAAAAGATAAGTTAAATAAAGTACTAGATAATATTAATATGATTCAATCTTTTTTGGATGTATTAAAATAATTTAGTATTTTTTTATATTTGTGGTATAATAAGTGCTACTTAGATGAGAGAATGGTGGCTTTATATGAAATATGATGAATTATTTATTGATGGAGAGATTCCTAAAAGATTATCAAATAAAGAAACACTAGCATTATTTGATAGAATGAAACAAGGAGATATGGAAGCTAGGGAAGAATTAATTAGTGGTAATATTGATTTAGTTATTCAGTGTGTTAGAAATAATTTTATGGATGCTAAGTATGATAAGAAAGAGTTAGTTTCAGTTGGATGTCTTGGACTTATTAAAGCAGTTGATACTTATGATATAACAAAGTGTAAATACTATTTTTCGGCACTTGCAGGGAATTATATTTATAGAGAGATAGAATCTTTTATAAGTGATTTAGATAAAGATAGTAATTTAGGCTTTGATGATGTATATGATGCTGGTAAGATAAGAGATAGTATTACTATGGATATGAGTATTGATGAAGAATATGCTAAGAAAGATTACGATAGTTATATGGTAAGACGTGGTATGGAGTGTTTAAGTGAACGTAATAGAGAAATATTGATGTTATATTTTGGTTTTTACAACAATAGAAAGTATACTTGTGAAGAAATAGGTAAGATGATGAATATGAGTAAGACAGGTATTTCTATAGCAATAAAAAGAAGTTTAAGTAGATTGAATGATAGATTAAGGAAATTACCTAAGTTAGAGGAAATGACTTGTAATACATTAAAAAGAAGTAAGAATAAATAGTACTATTATTAAGAGATTAGTAATAGTATTTTTCTATGTAAATTATAAGTAAAATTTAGATATTTTTATTGAATTATTTGCCTAAATTTGGTATTATAAGAACATACTGATGAAAGGAAGATAAAATGACAAAATATGTTTATTTGTTTACAGAAGGTAATGCTGATATGAGAAACCTTCTTGGTGGTAAAGGTGCTAATTTAGCGGAAATGACAAATATTGGTTTGCCAGTTCCACAAGGATTTACTATTACTACTGAAGCTTGTACTAAGTACTATGAAGATGGACGTACAATCAATGATGAAATTCAAAGCCAAATTAATGAGTATATTGTTAAGATGGAAGAGATTACAGGAAAGAAATTTGGAGATAAAGAAAATCCATTATTAGTTTCTGTTAGAAGTGGTGCTAGAGCTAGTATGCCTGGTATGATGGATACTATTCTTAATTTAGGTTTAAATGAAGAAGTAGTTAATGTTCTTGCAGAAAAGTCTAATAATCCTAGATGGGCTTGGGATTGTTATCGTAGATTTATTCAAATGTATTCTGATGTTGTTATGGAAGTTGGTAAGAAATACTTTGAACAATTAATCGATAAGATGAAAGAAGAAAAGAATGTTAAGTTAGATGTTGAACTTACTGCTGATGATTTAAAAGAATTAGCTAGAGAGTTTAAAGAAGAATATAAAGCTAAAATTGGTGTAGACTTCCCTGATGATCCAAAAGAACAATTAATGGGTGCTATTAAAGCCGTATTTAGATCTTGGGATAATCCACGTGCTAATGTTTATCGTAGAGATAATGATATTCCATATTCTTGGGGAACTGCTGTTAATGTTCAATCAATGGCATTTGGTAATATGGGAGATGATTGTGGTACAGGTGTTGCCTTTACAAGAGATCCTGCTACTGGTGAAAAAGGATTATTTGGTGAATTCTTAACTAATGCACAAGGTGAAGATGTTGTTGCTGGTGTTAGAACTCCAATGAAGATATCTGAAATGGCTGATAAATTCCCTGAAGCTTTTGAAGAATTTAAAAAAGTATGTACTACTTTAGAGAACCATTATCGTGATATGCAAGATATGGAATTTACTGTAGAACATGGTAAATTATATATGTTACAAACAAGAAATGGTAAGAGAACTGCTCAAGCTGCTTTAAAGATTGCTTGTGATTTAGTTGATGAAGGAATGAGAACTGAAGAAGAAGCTGTATTAATGATTGATCCTAGAAACTTGGATACATTATTACATCCTCAATTTGATAGTAAAGCTTTAAAGGTTGCTATTCCGGTTGGTAAAGGCTTAGGCGCTTCTCCTGGTGCTGCTTGTGGTAAAGTTGTATTTACTGCTGAAGATGCTGCTA
>DJPK01000042.1:5297-5664 GCA_002438545.1 Caryophanales bacterium UBA6414 | reverse complement strand
AACAAAAAAACTCCCATAAATGAGAGTTAATTTTCAAAAATGGCGTCCCCATGGTGATTCGAACACCAGACCGTACGCTTAGAAGGCGTATGCTCTATCCAGCTGAGCTATGAGGACAAACTCATATTGTCTCAATCAAGACAATACAAATTATACCCTATTTTAAATTAATAATCAAGTCATTTTAATAAAAAATTACAAATTTTTTCGTTGTTAACATAAAATACAACTTCATCGACATCTACTACTTCATTAATAGAATATCCAATAGTATATACTACTTCTTCTAAAATATTATTACTAGATATATCACTTAGTATCATATTATTAAAGTTTAATTTAATAGTTTTATCGTCTATTTCATAGT
>DJPK01000042.1:0-5237 GCA_002438545.1 Caryophanales bacterium UBA6414 | reverse complement strand
TCATTATTAATATATTTAGTAACTGGTACATAATACTTATTATCATTATAACTATTAACATAGTATAGAGTTATACTATCAATATCTTTAGTATTATTTATATCATAGACTTTATTTATTCCATAACTTTTATCAAGACTAGTGGGGATATTTTTCTTACTATGGGGAAGTTTAGTAAGTTCTTTTCCTTCGACTTGAATACTTACTTTATCAATACCTTCAATACTAGTTAGAGTGTAGACGATACTTTCAATCATGGCTTCTTCATATTCAGAAGAAATATCTAATAGTTCTTTAGAAAAGTTAACAGTTAAGACTTTGTTATCTAATTTAACATCTAGAATACTAGTTCCGGTTGGAATAATGGAGCGAAAGCCATTAGGAATAATAGCACTTTTAGCGCCATCAATAATTAAACCGTTTAATAAGTCTTTACTTTTGTCAATGATATCACAATCACAAGTAGTAATACTAGTTAGAGCAATATAATCATTTTTATCAAGTAAATATATACTATCTAACATATTACTATATATATATTCAATATTGCTAGTATCAAGTTCTATTTCTTTATCATTTTTATCAATTAAACATAGTATTAAAAGAACCATTAAAGTAAAAGTTGCCATAATTATCTTTCTGATAGACATTTTCTTTAGCACAATATCACCTACTAAAATATATGATAATAGTAAGTACTTTATACAAAAAAATAAGTCGCACTTAATGGCGACCTATAGTGTAATTTCTTTTAATCTAATAAGTTCTACTACTGCTTGAGCACGTCCTTTAACTCCTAGTTTTTGCATAGCGTTTGATATATGGTTTCTAATAGTTTTTTCACTAATATTTAATATATCAGCTATTTCTTTAGTAGTATGATTATTTATTAAAAGTAAAAATACTTCTTTTTCTCTTTTGGTTAATATACTTTTATTCATAATTCCTCACTTCCCTAATTAGGGTGGTATACTATTCATAGTATTTTATGTAATTTTTTATTTAAAGTGAGGGTTATTTATCTTAAGAATTAAACTTTACGGAAATATACATTTTTTTATCATAACTTTCTTGGATAGTTCGCATAATTGAGTTAGCTAGTTTCATATCATGTTCTTTAGAGTCGACTACTACTCTTATTTGATCACCTGATACTTTAACGAAAGCTGATAACTTATAGGTATCTTTTATTTTTTGTTCAAGTGTTTCTTCTTCACTAGCAATATTGTTAATAGTTTTTAATTCTTCAAAGGCTTTGTTTTTATCTTCAATACTACTAGTTGGGTTAGTTAAGGTTGCTTTAAGCTTATTGATACTTTCTAGGGTATTAGCATTGTCTTCGACTTTTAAAGCGGATATCATATCCGATTCTTCTATACTAACGTTAGAGGTATCATCTTTACTCCCTGAGACTACTTCTTCTTTAATATTACCATTACTAGATACTAATAGTTCACTAGGAATACTTACATAATATATACTTAATACAAGTACTAAACTAAATAATGTTAAAAACCATAAATTCTTCTTATTTATCATCTATTATCACTTTCCTTCTAGTAATATATATGAAAAAAATACAGTTTTAGTACATTCCCTGTATCTTTTTTAAATTAGCATTACTTAAGGCATTAACTTTCCAATTACCATCACTATCTTTAGATAGGTCTATATCTAATGTATAAACTACTTTATCTTTAGCTTTTTCTAATAAATCTAGTTTCTTATTATTATATTCTTCTAGACTAGTAGTACTACTATCATATGTTAAATTACTAATGGCTTTTTTATAATCATAGACTTCTATTTCGACTGTTATAATAGCTTCATCACCATCAACTTTTTCTTCTTTAATCTCATAACTTAAATCACGATATTGGCGCTCTAGAATAGCACGATATCTTTTTCTTTGGGTTTCGTTATAATTTTGTTCATCAAGAACATTAGTAATACCTAGACTGATATCATCATCAACCATTTGATACTTATTAAATAATTCATCAACTTTACTAGTAGGAGTATTATTTATTTCGCATCCAAGACATATAAAGACTAATAATAAAAGACCATATTTTAAATATTTCATATCATCACCTGATATTAATATTTACCAAATATTAGTCTTTATACCTAATTATAATTATTTAATATACTAATTACTATTTCTTTAGAATAACCTAAATTAATTAAATTATTATAGATCTTATTTCTTAAATAGTACCAATCATGTTTTTTATCAGATTTAACATATTTATTTATTAGTTTATTAATCTTTTCTGCTTCATTAGTAATAATATCAAAAGTATATGTATAAGCTATATCTTTATCAATACCTAATTTAACTAATTCATTAATTATTTTATATGGTCCATTATTAGAGAAGTTATATTTATCTTTTATATAAGCTTGACTAAATCTTTCATCATCAATATACTTATTAGTTAATAATTTATTTAAAATATCGTCGACTACTTCTGTAGATAAATCCATCTTTTTTAAATAATCAATTATTTCTTTTTTACTTCTTAATCTAATACCAATATATTTAATTACTTTATTATAGATATCTTGATAGTTATTTAAACTAACTAAGTTACTATATTCTTCACTAGTTATTTCTTTTTTATATAGTAAATTAGTATCAATAATAACACTTTCATATAAGATAAGTTCTTTTTTGTTATCAAATAATACTTTATATTTACCACTAGCAAGTCTTGTATATTTAACTATTTTCATTTATGCCCCCTAGTGAAGTGTTATTTACTTATTCCTACTGATGTTACAGATAATGTACCAGCTAATTTTTTACCCATATAATCAGTACTATTACTATTAGTGCCATCGATATAAATATAGACAGTATAATTTATATTTAAACTAGATGACGTAGATGTTGTGGTATATAGTTCAATAGAGCCTGTCTTACCATTTAATACACCATTACTAACTAAAGCACCACTAGTCTTATTATATACAGCATATTTAAAATCATTATAAGAACTACTAAAAGTATTACTAGTAATATTTAATGTCATGGTTGTTTTAACACCACTATAAATATTAGTATCTACTGTACCAGATATAACAATATCACTATAAGCAGTTGTAGATTTATAATCTAAAACGGGTGCTAAGTTAGTAACACTTATATTAGTACTACTTTTAACGTATCCGGCAAAATCACCAATAGTAAGAACAATATTACTATTTTGACTACCACTCCAAGTAAACCATGCATAAGTTCCTCCAATAAGTAATAATACTATTGCCACAATTGGTACAATTATAATCATATTCTTCTTCATATTAACCCTCCATATATTTACTAAAATAATAATACCATAATTTTATAATTAAGACAATTATTATCATGTATTATTGCCAAAAAAATATTAATATACTATAATTATTTTAGGAGGTAGTATGACAAAGACAAATAAGAAGAAACAAGATATTAAGAAGAAAAAAGAAAGATTAGCAAAAGAAAAAGAAGAAAAGGAAATAAAAGAACTTATTAAGTCTAAGAAGAAGTTTATTGGATTTTTTTTAGTATTTATATCTATATTTTGTATATCATTAGTAAATAAAGCATTACAAAATGATACTTTATATACAATTAAGATAGGTAAATTAATATTAAATAATGGTATTGATATGATGGATCATTTTTCATGGCATAACTTATCTTATACTTATCCACATTGGGTATATGATGTATTTATTTACTTAATATATTGTATTGATGGATTTAAGAGTATATATATATCAACTATCATTATATATATTATATTAATAGCTAGTATATTTATAGTAAATATTAAAATAAATAAGAATTATACATCATCTGCAGTAAGTGCAATAGTATGTAGTTTGGCTTTAGGAGGGTTTGCTACAGCAAGAGCACAGTTAGTAAGCTATATTATATTTATATGGGAAGTATATTATATTGAATCATTATTAGAAACTGGTAAGAAGAAATATATAGTATTACTATTATTATCATCATTATTAATATGTAATCTACATTTAGCAGTATGGCCATTTTATTTTATATTATTCCTACCCTATATTGCAGAATATATAACTTATAAAATATTTAAGAAATTTAAAAAAGATAATAAATTATCTAGATATTTAGAAAATAAGTTTACTATTAGTAGAACTTCTAATATTAAGTATTTAGTATTAACAATGGTAATAAGTACTTTAACAGGTTTATTAACACCATTAGGAGATACACCATATACTTATATATATAAGACAATGATTGGTAATTCACAGAAGTATATAAGTGAGCATATGGCTTTAACATGGATTGAATCACCATTTGTAATTATTATAGCAGTTGAAACAGTTTTGTTAGGAATATTATCAAAGTTTAAAGTAAGTGATGTTTATATGCTAAGTGGTTTAACACTAATGGCTATAACATCTAATAGACATTTATCTTTCTTAGCACTAATTGGTACATTATGTTTAGCAAGAGTATTTACCTATTTCTTTGAAAAAGCTACTTTAAATGTAGATAATAAGGTAATTAAGTTTACTACTAAATATAGTTTTATGATACCGGCAATAATATTAATATCAATATTAAGTATAACTATTTATAATAAGACTAATAAAAATAGAGATTATTTAAGTAAAGAGTTTTACCCTATTGAGGCAGTAGAATATATAAAAGAGAATTTAGATGTTGATAATATAAGACTATTTAATGATTATAATTTTGGTAGTTATTTATTATTTAATGATATTAAGGTATTTATTGATTCAAGAGCGGATCTTTATACTAAACCATTTAGTCATTTAGAATATGATATATTTGATGATTATATGTATAGTCCAGGTAATTATCCTGAAAAGTTTGATTTTTATGGTATAACTCATGTTCTTATATATAAAGTATCAGCTTTAAATGATGTTCTTAAAAATGATGATAATTATACTGTTTTATATGAAGATGATAATTTTGTATTATATGAAAAGAATGCTTAAAAATATGAGCATTCTTTATTATTTAGCCATTTCTAATAAATAACCATATACTTTCTCATAATTATTTTCATCTTTTAAAATACTATCAAGTAATTCATGAATATTATTTATTTTGATAAATTTATTAAAATGTCTATTAGCAATCTCTACATATAATGAATAAGTATTATTACTTTTTATATTATTAATAGTTTCCTCATTCTTATCAACAAACACATAAGATATATCTAATTCAT
>DJPK01000051.1:14251-17657 GCA_002438545.1 Caryophanales bacterium UBA6414 | reverse complement strand
TCACTAGTACTATCGCTAGGTTTATATTGATTACTACTACCAATAATTTGTTTTAAATCTATTTTATCTTCTCCAAAAGAAAGTATTTCATTAGCCACATCAAAACTATAACTACTAGTATTAATAATTGCTTCAGATAAAGTCTTATAATGAACTTCATTATTTAATAGCAAAGCATTACCCTGTTTATCTAACTCAACTATTAAGTAATTACTAGTATCAAGTGCTCCATCATTACTCTTAATACTTCTATCAACAAGTAAATACTTTCTATCTTCCAACTTATAGAACTTACTCTCACTTTGTGTATTAATATTAGTAATATCTTTATCAATATTAACCTCACCATTACTAAGTATCTCATAATACTTACCATATAAATCTAAATTCTTAGTAAGTTCATTGTACGCTACAACTCTTCTTCCTAAAATAGTATCATTATCTTCACTACTTATATAATAATTACCATTCCATTTTAACTTCATAATAACACTCTTATCAATATTAAGTTTATTATAATCAACATCAAACAAAACGGTACCTTTATTTAGTGAGTATTCAACCTTCTTTATACTAACAAATTTAATAATAAATAAGGAGAAAATTATAATTATTAAAATTGATAATACCCCTATTACAACAAAATTTATTTTATTTTTCAAATTATACTCTCTCCTCATAATTATCTCCTAACCCTTCTTTGCATCCTTAGTATAAGCAAACTCTTTATTCTCCCATTTAGGACTTTCTAATAAATGTAAATTACCTTCATCATCTCTAACTATAAAACTAACTGAACCAACATATACTGAATTAATTTGATTAACTATTCCTTCAGGATTTATAGTAAGTGTAAAGTCTTCATCTTCATTACTTCTTTCAAACTTCTTACCATCTTCTCCTATATCATAACTATCATCCGGTATATATTGAAGATCATTTATTGTATGAATCTTATAAAATACTTTAGTAATTCTACTTAAATTAACACCTTCAGAGAATATTACTACAAAGCTTCTCTCCGTAGCAGAAAATACTATTGTACCAGTTGAAACACCATAATCATTAGATGAATATAAACTTCTTCTAACCTCCACATGACTATTCTTCTCTTCATCACTTAAATTATAATTATTACGATAAGTTTCTCCATATACAATAATTGTATATCTCGTCTCTGGTTTTAAATCTGTAAAAGTAATCTTTCTATTAATAATACTAACATCTAATGCATAGTTCTCATAGTCATCAATAGTTATCACTTCACCATCACTATTAGTATATTGTAACTTACCAACTACATTATTATCTTCATCAACAAGTTTAACATAATATACTCCATTCTTTAATACATGGTCTTTATCGCTAACATTAATAGTAGCATCTATTACATACTTACCATCTATATAATCAGCACTTCTAAGTAAACTAAACTTAACATCCTCAAGTTCTCTTAAATAAACATCATCTTTACTATTAAGAAGAACTTCATATTTACCAACTATATTACCTTTTACATCTAAATTATTATAAACAGCATAAGCTTTAATAATATAATTAGTGCCATATATCATATCAATATTTGATAAATCATATAATCCACTAGCAGTCGTACCCTTAATACTAGAAGAACTGATTGTACCATCTAATACCTTAGATTCACTATCTAATGAACATTGACTACCTTTATTACATAATACATATTGAATATCAAAGTTAAATGGATAATCATTATATTCACCCTTAATAAATGTTAAAGTAGTTCTTAACTGTCTATCAGAATATCCCTTATCTTTACTTAACTCTAAATCAACACTAATTCTATTAAATATATCACTACCATCTAATGATCTAAATATATATAACTCTGTTCTATCATCATCATATTTAGCATCATATAATCTAGTATATACAGCCTTATTATTATAATATAAGTAAGCATTAACTGTATAATAATATCTCTTATTATTTTCTAAACCATCAATAACTATTTCATCAATATTATCATAATCAACTTTTATCTTTCTTCTAATAAGACTGTCATTACCTACATCGCTTTCATTCTCATAAACATCAATATAGAAATAATGTTTACCATTCTCATTAACAAAGTAATCAGGATCATACCCATCAACTGTCATCGATATAACTGTACCATCTAATTTAACAGCCTTACTATCAATAGATATTTTAGGAACTATACTACTAAAACTAAATGTATCATTATCTGTACTAACGTTGTTTACTGACACTCCTTTAGGAACCATTGTTCCCTTACCACCAACAAAACCAGCACTAGTAACATCATAATAAGTCTTACCACTTCGATCATTATTATCTTTATTAACTAAAGTAATAAACTTACCACTCTTATCTTCTCCTAAAGTATAAGTATAATAACCTTTACCATAACCTAAATCTTTATTCCATAATATAACATTACCATAATTATTAACCCCAATATAACTTCCATCTTCCTTGCTAGTAGAATTATTTTGAAATATATAATAATCACTCTTTAATTCATAACCAATTAATCCACTATCATAATAAGCTTTAATACTTACCTTAATAGGATTAACTTTATCAACACTAGATTGCATACCTAAGTTTTTAAGAACCATATAATCAATATAAATACATCTATCAGTATCATCATCTAAACACTTATTAAGATTCCATAACTTACTCTTATAAACATTATCTTTACTATCACTTAAAGTAATTTCATAAGATAATACTCTATTAAGTATTTCATCTTCTCCAACTAGTCTAATATTTACTCTATTACCATTTGAACTATTATTATTAATAACATAACTTAAATTATCATCTAAATTATATTCACCATCATATTTATATTCAAAGAAATTATCTTCTACAAAATCTTTCTCACCATTAGTCTTAGATACATTCTTACTATAATAAATATTAATAATACTATCATTAGTTAAACCACTAACTTTAAAACTACCATCTAAATTACTTTCTAAAGGATACTCACTAACTACATCATCAACATTAGAATATAATTTATTACCACTTAAAGATTTATCAACATCCACAATATTATATTTATAAGTAATAGAAGTCTTATCACTAATTAATGGATATAATTTAATATTAGGGCTTTCTTTTTCTGCTAAAACAGTAGCAAATACTCCACCAGCCTCATATTCTTTAGCAGTTGGATAAACAGAACTTACACCATCTTTGGTTAAACTAAGAGCATAACTAACTACATACTCATTACCTCTAGACATAATATCATCACGTTTATCATATTCACTACCATAATCCATATAAATAGTATTCTCTATTCCACTAGCTGGACTATCTACTGAAATAGTATTAACTCTCTTTAACTTACCATCTTCTAAAATATAGAAGTCAACAGGTTTAACAA
>DJPK01000051.1:0-14080 GCA_002438545.1 Caryophanales bacterium UBA6414 | reverse complement strand
TCTATCTTACCCATTAATAATAACTCATTAATCTTATAAGCATAAATATTATTATTTAAAACTATTGGTAATTTACCATCTTCATCATAATAAGCATATATAGCAATTGTATAATAAGGACTTAATTCACCATCTTCATTACGTAAATCATCAAGATCTAAACCAAACACATCACCATTAGTTAAATTAAACTTATTTTTATAGAAAAGTTCTTCAATATTAACACCATTACTGCAAAGATAACTAGTATTACCTAATAATACACCAGCATTAACATTATCACTAACATTACCATAGTATAAATATACATCTACTCTCTTTAAAGCATCTATTGTATATTTTAATTGAGCATCACTAGTACCATTAACTGGATTAAACTTAATATTACTATTAATAGGATGTAATTCACTACTACCGGCATCTTCAAAACTAACATTTAAATTAGCAAGTGCTTTAGTACTCATAATTGTCTGACCAAGTAACGAATTAAATATTACCCCATTACCATCTTTTCTATCAATATCCGCAAAAACTTCAATACGATATCTAGTATTTTCAATTAAATCATTAAGTTCTAACTTATAAGTTAATGTCTCTAAATCAAACTCAATAGGTATAATCTTTGAACTAACATTAGAATAATTATTATCTTCACTAACCTTTATATAAATATTATTCTCTAAATCACAATTAGTTCTACCATCCATAAATACGATACAACTATTATCTACCAATTTAATATTAGCAACTATCTTATTATAAGTAGTTAACTCATCATCTCTTTCAAATATAATTTTAGCTTCACCACTCATAATAAAGCCATCGCTATATACTGAAGCATATTCCACATATTTTTCATTATCAAAATATTCAATAACTACATTATAAACATAATTCTCTTCACTACTTAACTTAGTAGAATCATTATTATCTACTAATACACTAACACTAGAAGCATTATTCTTAGTGATAGGTTTAATAATTGTTTTTAAATCATCAATGTTATTGCTAACATCTTCCTTACGATATATATTATAAGTATATCTAGTAATAGCATTATCTTTATCTTTAATATCTTTAATAGAAAGTTCAAAACTAGACCCTTCCGCATTAACCAAAACACTTAAATTATTAAAATTAGGTATTTCTTTTAACGTAATAGCATTATTACTAATTGTATATATTCCTACGTATTGATAACTATTTAAACTAATATCATCAATAACTGCTGTATAAATAGTATTACTATCTAAGTTATCAAATAAAGCTGTATAGCCACCATAAGCATCCTCTGCTTTAATGTCATAAGAAGATATAAATACTTCTTGATTACTTTCGCTATCAAAGCGATATAGTTTCAAAGTTAAATCAGATACCACTGATTCTTCCATAACCTTAACCATATAAGTAAGACTACTAGAAGTAGCA
Source organism: Caryophanales bacterium UBA6414 (assembly GCA_002438545.1). GTDB lineage: Bacteria > Bacillota_I > Bacilli_A > RF39 > UBA660 > UBA6414. The sequence continues at coordinate 12,652 of DJPK01000051.1, read as the reverse complement.
TATACTTTTGAAAGTTCTACTCCTAAAACATCAGTTCTAAATAATCCTTGATAATATTCTTTATCTCCATTACTAGAAGATACCGTAAATAAATAATTACTATTTGGTGTTAAAGACTCTATCTTAACATCTTCACTAAGCACACTAGTATATATTCTCTTGCCAGTTGCTGTATTAATAACTTGTAAAATAAGTTGTTCTTTTAATTTATCACTAATATCAAACATAACTTCAATACTAGTAGCATCTATCTTAACATCTTTTAATTTAATTAAATTATAATCATCAATTACACTATTAGGCTTATCATCAGAACCACCGCCATTACCGTTATCACCGTTGCCATCACCGCCTGTGCCTCCATTACCATTGCCATCTTCATTAGTTTCACCATTACCTTGATTACCATCGTTAGAACCATTGCCACCATTAGATGAAGAACTATTATCTTTATATTCATCTTTTGGTATTACTTCAATATTCTCATTACCATCTATTGTTATCTCAGTAATAGACATAACTCCATCAGTACCATAATTAATTTTTTTAGCACCTAAACTAATTACTATATCATCATTAACTAATATCTTAGCATCTTGCGCAGCCATCTGTAATTTAACTTCTTGATTTTCAATATTTACAACGCCATTTTCAACATAAGTAATTTCAAAATAATCTCCCTTAGTCTCAATATTATCCGCACCATAAACGAGTTTTACACTAGTACCCGCTACTATATATCTATTATCACTAATTCTACCAATAAAATTATCGATAGTTAGAACATCATCTTTATTATCTATTATATATCCACCATTATTATATTTAACTAAAGACTTATCAGTAATATTATAATAAGTAGCCATTGATTTATTAATTGTTCCTAAATCTAAAATAGCCCCATTCTTTAAGAAAGACATATCCCCATCTAAATAATGAACAAAACTATCTTTATTAACTTTAACATCATCTTTATCTACATCATTAAATACAATTAATGATGATAAATTAGTATGATAACTAGTACCCTTATCAAAATAATATTTAGTACTATTAGCACTCATTGGATTTAATATATATCCACTCTTAACAAATATATTATCGCTATCATCAAACAAATAAAACATTCCTCCTATTAGCATAACAAGAGAAATAACACTAATACCTAAAATAAATAAGAATCTTTTATTAATTAATTTACTCATTATATCCACCACTCTCTATCCATCCATACTATAAATAAAGTATATCATTTTGTCTATTAAGTGTCAATTATATCCATAAAAAAAGAATAGATATTCCACTATTCTTCATCAATATTTATAAGTTCATATTTTCTACTACCAAGTCCTAGTTCTTCAGCATAAGGAAGAATATGTCTACCTTCTCTTGTATCAATTCTTTCTTTTAATTTACTAGCACCTTCACTCTTAGAATTCCATATCATATCAATAAAACACTGATCATTACTAACCGGATCGAAAGAAGCTATCATACCTAAGTCTTCCATAACTGGATCAGTTTGATGTGCATCACAATCACAATCAACAGATAAGAAATTCATAACAGTTATATATACTATTTTCTTACCATTATCTTCAAAATAATCTCTAACAGCCGTTGCTGCCTCAGCCATAGATTCAATAAAGTCTTTTTGTTCATAAGGTAAATCCCAAGCTGTATTAGGATCACTACTTTGACCACAACTATGAATATATGCTTTACCATTTCTAGAAGCTACTCCAATAGATTGATTCTTTAAGTTAGCACCAAAGCCACCCATAGCATGTCCTTTGCCATGTGCTAAATTAACCATTGCATCATAGTTCTTTAAATGAGTTCCAACTAAATCATATTCTAGATGTTTACCTTTCTTAACAGGAATCTTTTCTTCCCCTTCACTATCCATAATATCAACATTATCAAATCCATGCTCTTTAGCTATCTTTATATGTTCTTCTGTATCTGTTCTAGCACCAGGATAAGCTGTATTACATTCGATAATTGTTCCATTTAACATCTTAACTAATGGATTAATTAACTCTTTCTTTAAATATCCACGAGAACCTTTCTCCCCTGTAGATACCTTAATACCAATATTACCCTCTAAGTTAACTCCTAATGCTTTATATAGTTTAATTAAACTATCTGCATCAATATTCTTTGTATAATATACTTTGCTCATTATAACCTCCATTATTTATCAAAATTAACTTTAATACTACCAATTCCCCCAGAAATATCAACTTTATTATTACCATTACCATAAGTTGAACCATCACCGACACTTACTCCATCAATAATAATATTACCAATACCCTTTTCTACATATATTACATAACTATCTTTATTCTTTAAATTAATATTAACTTCTCCAACACCGGCATCCACTGTAGCTCTATTTCTCATAATACCATTATAAATAAATTTCCCTGCGCCGATATCTAAATCAAGATTACTTACATCAGCATCATCAATAACTGCTCTACCGGCTCCTGTATCAATATCACATTTATCTATAGCGATTAAACTTTCAATATCAAGATTCCCTACACCTAGATTTAAATCAACATCATACCCACTTAATTTACCAATATTAACACTAGAAACACCGGTATCTATTTTAACTTTATCAAATATGAAATCATTAGGTATATATATAGTAATATTATTATTTTTAAGACGTTTACCATCAACTACTTTAAGAATACCATTACTATTGTTAACAATAACTGATTTATTATTACTTTCTACTCTAAATTTTTCTCCACTTTTAATTACTAGCTTTGAAAAACTTACATTAACATTAAGTTCATTAATACCATCTTCAAACTCTAAAGCATAAACATTATCACTAACTTCTTCATGTTTAAACATATTAGCAATACCATCCCCTAGATAATATATTGAAGATACAATACCTGCTATAATACTAATAGCCAAAGCTAGTGCTAAATACTTCATTACTTTTGTAAATACTCTCACTTAATGTCCACTCCTCCAAATAGACAAGTAGCATTAACATAAATAGTCTTTTTATTATCACTATTATTTTCTATTTTATTATCAACGCCACCAAAAATAGATGTTGAATTTACTTTAACATTAACATTATCAGAAACTAAAATATCAATTCCTCCAAAAACACTAGTAGCATTAATAACAATATCACTAGTTATTTTAGCTTCTCTTAAATCAAGACTAACTCCTCCAAAAACACAACTAATAGAAGCTCCTTCAAACTTTTCATCACTAACATTTACTTTTTGTGATGAAAATACCGCCAAAATTTCTTTATCATTTTCTTTATTCTTACTATTAATTTCTTTTATCTTTTTCGCACTATCGCTAAATGTATTTTTAAATATAAAAGATAACCCAATAAGAATTAATACTACTGGTACTACCATCTTCCATAAACTACTAAAGTCTATTAATCCTTGACAAGATAGTAATAGAAATATACCAATAACAAGTCCAACAATATTACCTGTTTTATCTTTATCTTTAAATAAATCTATAAAACAAGGAATAATAATAAACAATGTCCACCAACCATCAAAGAATAAATCAATATTAGTAATATCTAAAGCATTAAGTCCTAATACAATACCAATAGCAATCAAAACAATTCCCCATAACATATTCTTCATATCTAATCACACCTTTCTTTATGCTAAATTATTCCAAGTAAATCCATTAGCAATCTCTTTACCATCACTATATAATCTACTATTATCTGAATAATTAACAACTTCAACAACACCTAAATCAGAACCACTAAATATATAATAAACCATCATTGCATATTCATCATAATTCACTTCAAAATAAACAACTTTACAATTATATTTATTAGTAAACTCATCTGTATCTACTAGTTCTCCTTCTTTCTCAATGGTAGTCATAATATTATTAATAAATTCCGTTGAATATTCATATTCACCATCTAAATTATATACATCAATATATCCTAAATCACCTGATAAATCATTATTAAGTACATATAAATATCCATCTTCTTCATCATCATACTTTGTATATCCTGAAGGAACTGTATACTTAATTAATTCATGAGTATTGTTATCACTATTATTATCACTATTTTTATTAGCAAAATATACAAGTACACCAATAACTGCTAACAAAAGTACTATAACAATAATTGTACTCTTTTTATTTTGCTTTTCATTTTCTACTTCTTTCTTACTATCATAATAATATTTATCGTCATCTACTCTAACAACTTCTCCAGAAGTAAGTAAAATATTTAAAGTATCATTATTAATCTTATCTTCATCACTAAATACATAAGCACTATTATTATCTATTGCTCCTTTATCTAATAATATCTTTTTAATTAACATACGATCTTTCTTATTATTACCATTTCTTAAATCAATCTTAATCTTGTCACTATTATTAGCTACTTGATTCTTTATTGATTTAATAACTCCACTAATACCAAGTAAAGTAAATAATACACTAACAATATAGTCAGTAATAATACCACCTATAAAATCACTATCACTATATAAATACTTAAAGTTATTTATAGTAACAGCTGCTCCTTCATGAGCAAGTAATAAACAAGGAATAATTACTAAAGTAGCAATAGTAATTGATAATAAAGATACTACCATTATCTTAATAGGTAAATTTTTATTAATTTCTCCCTTAAATAATTGATAACCAAATAATGCTCCCATAGCTACAAATATTGCTAATATCGAATACATCATATTACCATATACGTAAACTAAAACCCATGGCAATGTAGCAGCTAAACCACCTAACATAGCACCTATCATTGCTAAAACATTCTTCTTCATAAACTCCTCCTACAATTCATATTTTCTTCCATAACCTTTATTATTACTATCACCAAATATTATATCACAAAAATATGGATAATTACTATTATTTTTATAACCATCAATAACATCTACTATATCTTCACATTTAGTAATATCATAAAAAGTAGCTAACATTAATAACTTCCTAAGCGTATATTTATTAGCACCAACTTCAAATATCTCTGAAGCCATAAATACCATCTCATCATGTAATCCAACAAAAGAGTCTTCATTAATCTCAATATCACCAATCTTATCTATAGCCTTATCTACATTACCATCTAAATATAATTTATCACTAATATTATCTAAAGAATATAATAGTCTCTTATAAACCATTCCTAAATCTTTACGATAACCATACTTACCTATAAAAGTACCTAATTTCTTTAAGTATGTTAAATAAAATAATCTTTCTTCTATAGAATCTTTTCTTTCATTAAAACTAATATCTTCAAAAGCATCACTTAACTCTTCATCTACATCATCATCTATTTTATTAACAAAATAAATTTTACTAATTTCATCTAATAATTTTAAAGTAAATAGTTTATATCTAGCATCTCCAAATATTGAATATTGATAAGTACCATAAAGCATACTTTCCATATCTATCAAAGAATCATCTTCTTCTACATAGAAATCACTTCTCATATATAAATCCATGTTAAGAGGATTCATTACATACTCATCAACTTCTACTAAATCAGTCATTGTTCTAACTAAAGATGCTGCACTATATCCAGGTAACATATGTACTTGCATAAAGAACATTGCTCTTAATCTTAACAATTTAGCTATCTCATTTCTTAATACCTTATTATCTTTCTCTGTAAATAAATCTTGATATTTCCTCTCTAAATCTTTCTCATACTTCATATAGTCAAGCAAAGCCTCTCTCATCGTATAAATACCTAATACCGCTAAAAGATTAAAATCAGCCTTTATCGAATCAATATCATCTTCTATATCATCTCTATCCTTAATCATTTTAGCTAAACTAACAAGTTCCTTATAACTTATATTACTTTTAAGTTTAACTATATCTCCACTTATTTCGAAATAACTAGAATATCTACTAACAAAACTACTTACCTCTCTCAACTCTTTATTCTTATCAACAGCAATAACATCTCCCATAATATTAGTAGCTCTATCTCTAAACTCCGTTAACTTACCAACACTAATATCTTTCTTATTCTCATATTGATATAAACATTGAAAAGCCAATACATTAATATAATCATAATATTTTTCTTCCATAACAACCAAACCTTCCTAAATAATTTATTTTAAAATCCTGATGGATAATCACTAGAACTTACTAAAGTATAATTATCAATCAAATATTTACCATCAATAACAACATATTGACTAGGATTATCATGATAGTTAATTACTACTCCACCACTAGTCCCATAATCCTCTGCTACAATTATTTTATCACCATCTTTCCCAATAACTATTCTAACATGTCCTTTCTTCGCTAGAATATCACCAATAGTATAACTAATTTGATAATTACCTATCTTATTAATATTTAAATTAGAATCAACAATAACATTCACTGTCAGGTCATTACCTTTACTATCATAAGCATTAAACCCAAACTCACTATATTCATGATCTAAATAAATAGTAATATTATCTTCTCCATTTAATTCAAGATAATATTGAACATTATAAATTTTATACATAACAATACCAGTAAGAATTAAAACTACTGAAATAATTCCTACTATTAAAGGTATTTTATTACCAAGTTTTTTCAAATTAAACTTTATCTTACTATTTCTACTAGTATCATCATCTTCATCAAAATTATTAGCCTTATTAAAAGTAACATCTTGACCTCCAAATATATATAAAAAGTTAAAAATATTTAACTTAATTTACTTATATGGCGTCCCCGATTGGAATCGAACCAACGACCTATTGCTTAGGAGGCAATCGCTCTATCCTACTGAGCTACGAGGACACATCTAAAATGATTATATCATATATTTAATTTTTTTAAACAATATATAATTAAAAAATCACAAAAACAGAACTATATATGCTATAATATTAACTATAATAGAAAGGAAGTATTTAGAATTATGAACAATTGTCCTAATTGTGGTTCCAAAGTGAATCAAGGCGAAGCATTTTGTAAAGTGTGTGGGACAAAATTATCTTCACCTCAAAACATTACAAATAACACACAACAATATCAACAATATACCAATCAAAATACTAATAGTATAAGTCAACTAATAAACTATCAAAATATTAATAATCAACAAATAAACAATAATTTAAATTCACAACAACCTCAAAACAATATTTATCAAAATAATATAATATATAATAATGATAGTGATAATGAATATTTAATTGATTCTTACATTGGCAAAAATGCTGAAAAATTAAAAAACGGTGGTTTTTCCACTAATACATTCTTTTTTGGTTCATTATATGTCCTATATAGAAAAATGTGGCTACTAGGTTTTATATGGCTTGCGATTAGTATAACTGCTAATATATTTTTGAAATCAATATCTGGTGCTATTGCAGTTATAACCAATATTATCGCTTCAACTCAATTTAAAAAATATTATTTAAAACATGTTGAAGAACAAGTTGATAAAATAAAATCTGAAAATCCAGATAAAACAAAAGAACAACTAATGATGATATGCAGTCAAAAAGGAGGAACAACGCTAATACCTGTTATCATAGCAATAATATTTTACGGTATTACATTATATGCCGCTTTAATAACAATTTTAGACGTTCTTAATAAAGCACATAATACTAATTATAAAACTCCAGATACACTCGATAATCTTAATATAACTATTCCAAGCAATTTCATTATAAGTAATTATTCAAATGATTATTATAGATTTTATACAATAAATTATAGTGAAGATGAAAATTGTTCACTAAAACTATTAGCAACAACCCCTAACAATTATAGTAAAAATGCAAAAGAATATTTAGAAAATGATATATATACTGGTACATATGATGAAATAAGTAAAAAAAAGATAAACAATAACACTTGGTACTATACAACAGTTACAACTAATTATAGTAAAGAATATTATTATTCAATAGAAAAAAATGACACTATTTATGTAGTAAAATTTCAAATTAATTCTGACACTAATAAAATATGTTCAAATACATACAACACTATCATAAATTCATTGGAGTTCAAATAATATTATGATACAAGAACTAATACTTTTTACTATATCCATTTTACCAGTGTTTTTAATAGGAATGTTTATTTATAAAAAAGATAAAAATAAAGAACCCACAAAATTATTAATAAAACTATTTCTCGGAGGAATGGGTTCATGTTTTCTCGTTACAATTATAAGTATTATCCTAGAGCTTATATTTCCAATATTTGCAGCAGATACAAAAAATCTAAATTTAATTGAATTAGCCATTCATGTCTTTATAGGTGTTGCCTTAGTAGAAGAATTTTGCAAATGGCTTATCGCCTATAAAATATCATATAACGATAAAAACTTTGATGAATTTTATGATGCCATTGTATATTGTATATTTGTATCATTAGGATTTGCGTGCTTAGAAAATCTATTATATGTTTATCAATATGGTATTGTTACTGGAATTATTAGAGCCCTACTAGCAGTTCCAGGACATGCTTGCAATGGAATGTTTATGGGGTATTATTTAGGACTATCTAAAATAGGCTCCTTAAACAATAGAAAAGATATAAAAACTAAAAATATTATATTAAGCATTCTTGTCCCAACAATAACACATGGTATATACGACTATTGTTTATTTAGTGAAAGAACAATATTTATAATATTATTCTTCATATTTGTAATATTTGTTTATGTTTATGTAATTAAAAAAATTAAAAAAATATCTTCTATAAATAGAAAGATGAAATACAAAGACAATTATTGTCCTAATTGTGGACATATCGTAGATAGTAATTTTTGCCCAATATGTGGAAGAAAAAATGAATAAATACATACTAGCCTAGCTAGTTTTTTTAAATTAAAAAAAGTAAATCTCTTCAATTTACCTTTTACTATCTATAACTCTTTTAAAATATAATTATAAAGTTCCTCATTAATATCAACAATAGTTCTTATACCATTATTATTAACACACTTTATCTCATAAAAGTCATACTTCTTTGCTAACTCTAAATAAGCTCTCTCAGCATGTAATAAATGCTCTTTAGAACTTTCTAATTGATCTAATTTTTCATCTTTTATTCTACTTTCCTTAAGTTTAACTGATGCTTCATATGGCATATGTAAAAACACTTTTATATCCGCTCTTGGTAATTCAAGTAATTCAAACTCCAATTTTTCAATCCAAGAAAACATCTCATCTCTTTTTTTCTTAGTAGTAAGTTTTCCACCTTGATGAGACATATTAGAATATACATATCTATCAAGCACTACATTATAGCCATTCTTTAAGTCTTTTTCAATTATACCAATATTATATTTTCTATCCGCAGCATAATATAAAGATGATACTTTAGCATCTACATTGCTAGCACCCTCACTAAACCATCCTTCACATATATATTCTTTTCCTAAATAAGGACCACCAATAATTCTTCCTGTTGTACTATTATAATTAGGAAAACTATAAACTATATTTATTAACTTTTATTCCATTATTTTTAAGTTTTTCTATAAGTAAATTAGTTTGAGTTTCTTTTCCTGAACAATCTGTTCCCTCTACAACAATTAATTTTCCCTTTTTCATTTGTTCACCTACTCTCTATATAATAATACCATATCCCCTCTACTAAAATAAAGAATCTTAACACAAAATAGACAAATATTTATCAAATAATTAATAAATCATATATTTACTAAATAATAATTGTTTTCTTATAAAAACGTACATTTATTCTATAAATTGCAAAAAAATGTTGACAAATATATAACAATATGTTAATATAGAGAGCGATTTTCGTGAAGGGGGAATTAAATATGGACGAAGATAACAAAAAAGGAAGTTTAACTAGTTTCTTTATTAAATTAATTATAGTAATTATCTTTGCAATATTTGCATTATGGTTACTAACATCAGTTAGTAAAGGACTAAATAGCAACATAGATAACATTAATAACTCACTTAATGCACTAACAGATAAGATATTCTATGAAAATATTCTTAGAATGAAAGAAGCAGGTAAAGAATACTTTACCAATGAAAGATTACCACAAAACGTTGGTGATGTTAAAACAATTACATTAAAAGAAATGTATGAAAAAAAATTATTACTTGAATTAAAAGATAAGAATGGCAAATCATGTTCAGTAGAAAACTCATATGTCATGGTTGAAAAACTTGATAATGAATATCAAATGAAAGTATACCTAGAATGTGGCGAAGAAAAAGATTATATTACAGTAATAATGGGATGCTATGATTATTGTAATACAACAATTTGTGAAAGAAATAATAATAACAATAATAATGTTCAACTTGAATATGAATATAAAAGAGTAACTGGTGGACATTGGACAGATTTTGGTAAATGGAGCGAATGGTCTAGAATAGAAATTACTAGAACAAATTATCGTGAAGTTGAAACTAAAACTGTAAATGAAACATACACATATGATAAAACAGTATACAACAAAGAATATGTAAGTTATGAAATAAGTTGTCCATCTGGTTATAATATGACTAGTGATGGCACTAAATGTTATAAAACTATAAAAGGTAATGAACAAGTTAAACCATTAGCTTGTCCTCAAACACACGATGGATATACATTAGTAAGTCAAAACGGATTTACTTGTAACTACCAAAAAAATACTACAACAAATACGACTACTAACCCAGCGTCATGTCCTCAAACATACGATGGATATACACTATCAAGTCAAAATGGATTCACATGTAATTACAGTAAAACAATTTCAGTACCTTATAATTATACTGAAAGAGTGGCAAAAACTTGTTATAGTCAACAACTAGTTCAATCATGTAGCACTTGTGCTCCTGTTCTAAAAAATATTCCATATGATTGTTCATATAATGCAACTAGAACAGGTTATAGAAATGAAACAACTACAACTACTACTACAGTAGGATGTCCATCTGGTTATACTAAGAGTGGCAACAGTTGTGTAGCTTCTTCTACAAAAACTGAAACTAAACAAACTACAACAAGTTGTCCAACAGGTTATACTAAGAATAGTGATAATAAAACATGTTCTAAAGAAGTACAAAAAACTAAATATACAAATATAAATAAAACTTGCCCATCTGGATATAACTTTACTAATGATAAATCTAATTGTTATAGAGAAGTATCATCAGTAATAAAAGCAACAGGAACTAGACAAGTTACTTACTACCGTTATAGAATTAGACAATATATCGGTGGAACAGTAGATTACAAATGGAGTTCATCAAAGAATGACACAAGTTTAATTAATGCTGGATATACATTAACAGGAAATACAAGAACTAAGGGGGAAAAATAATATGAAAAATTTAAAAATTAATAGTCAAAAAATTAAAGCACTAATTGGTTCAATGATTCTTGTAACCAACCTATCTGCTTGCAGTATTGTAAAAAACGATACATCAGTAGATTCAACAAAAGCAACAGAAGCTACTAGAGAAATAGAATATTTACTAATAGATACTAAATTAGTACCAATTAGTAATATAAGTTTAATGAATAGTAACAAAAACATTGTTACAAAAATTGATGGAGTAATAATTGATAATGAAATTAAAAATATTACTAACCCAATAGAAATAATGTTTACAGATAATATCAGTGGAATAATTATTAATAATCAAATATTTAAACCAACTGAATTTACATTAGTTAATAAAGAAACTAAAGAAGAATTAAAAAATATTAAAGGGGCTTTTATCAATAACGAACTTATTCAATTAACTACAAATAATAAAAATAATAAAACTAATAATAATGAAGATAAAAACACTGATGAAGATCATAAAATATTAACTGATGAAGAATTCTATAACTTAGTTGATGATATATACAATAAATTAACTAAAGAAGGCTTACCAGTTACAAAAGAAGAAGTAATTAAATATCTTATGATTGTTAACATAGACCAATTAAAAGAAGAAAACAAAGAACTAGTAAATACTATTATAGGAGATCAAGATCCTAATGAAGTAATACTAGATACATATTCATTAATTAGTAGAATAATTACTGAAAATAACTCTAGATGGTGTGCTAAAGGATTAGGGTGGGATAAATTACTTATGTACCTAGCACCAGACGCTATCTTCAGTGAAACAGAAAAAAATAAAACAGTAGAACTTGGAGAAAGAGTTAGAACTATCGTTGAAACAGGAAGAAATGGCGATAAAGATAAATTCAATGAATTATTAAATAAATTACTTATGGATATGATAGATGCTAAAGAAGATAACTTTAAGTTAGAATCAGGTAATGGCTTTAATGATATGTATATTTATATTAACTTTATACGTATTAACTTCTTAAACGAATTAGACAAAACTAATGGTGAATTAATTAAATACTTCGTAGTATTTGATGGTGATGGCATAGAATATGAACAAAATGCTAAAACATCAGAATACTGGAGTGGAATTAACTACTTAATTAATGAATGTCATAAATCAAAAACATTAACAAAGTAAACTAAAAGAGATCAAACAACGATCTCTTTTTTATGGCTCTAAACTTTTTGATGGGAGCTAAATTTTAGACAATGCCTTGTGGTTATTAAGAAAAGCAGTAATAATTTGCTTAAAATTTTTATTACTGCTTT
>DJPK01000018.1:309-3771 GCA_002438545.1 Caryophanales bacterium UBA6414 | reverse complement strand
ACAAAATTAAAAAACTCTAAGAAAATATTTTCCTTAAAGTTTAATCTTTATACATGACTAAGGCAGAAAAACAATAAATCTGTTCATCAGAGAATAATCCAATAGCCGTCGAAAACTTAATATCCACAACTTCTACTTCATTAGTAGATAAAAACTTATTTATTTCTTCTTCTAAGTCTTTTTCATGTGATTCATCAAACAATTTAACTTTCATGCCTTAATTATAGCACTCTACTATATTTAATTTTGTCGATTATTAAGAGCTATATTAATTCTTATTAAACGATTATATTTACTAGTTCTTTCTCCTCTTGAAACACTGCCTGTTTTAATTTGGCCTAAATCTAATCCAACCGCAAAGTCTGCAATATAATTATCTTCTGTCTCGCCACTACGATGAGAAATTATTGTCTTATAACCGTTATCTTTAGCCAATTTAATAGTCTCTAATGTTTCACTTACGGTTCCTATTTGGTTAAGTTTAAGTAATATTGCATTAGCCATCTTTAAATCAATACCCTTTTGTAGTAATTCTTTATTAGTTACAAATAAATCATCTCCTACTAATTGAATCTTATTACCTAATCTCTTAGTAAGTTCTATCCAACCAGCATAATCATCTTCTGATAATCCATCTTCAATAGAAATAATACTATATTTATCAATAATGCTAGTATAGAAATCTATCATTTCATCACTAGACATCTTCTTACCTTCAAAGTTATATACACCATCTTCATAAAACTCAGAAGCAGCCACATCCATAGCTAAATAAACGTCTTTACCTAACACATAGTTAGCACTACTAATTGCTTTAGATAATAAATCAAGGGCTTCTAGTGAATTACTAATATTAGGAGCAAAGCCTCCTTCATCACCTACACCACAGTTTAATCCCATAGTATCTAATAATTTCTTTAAACTGTGAAATATTTCTGCACCCATTCTTAAGTTATCAGCATAATCTTCTTTACTAGGTACTATCATAAACTCTTGAATATCAAGACCATTAGTAGCGTGTGCTCCACCATTTAATATATTCATCATACATCTTGGCATAGTCTTACCATTACCTAAATACTCGTAAATTTCTTTGCCACTATCAAGACTAGCTGCCTTTAAATTAGCAAGTGAAACACCTAATATCGCATTAGCACCTAATTTACTTTTATCACTAGTACCATCTAACTTTATCATGGCTTCATCTAATTCTTTTTGATTAGCAGGGTCCATTCCTAATACTAGATCCCTAATTGAACCGTTAATATTAGCAATAGCTTTTAATACTCCTTTACCATTATATCTACTCTTATCATTATCACGAAGCTCTAGGGCCTCATGAATTCCCGTTGAAGCACCACTTGGTACAGAAGCTACTCCTTTGATACCATTATCCAAAGTAAGTTCCACACAAACTGTTGGATTACCTCTTGAATCTAATATTTCATACCCAAACACATCTTTAATCTTACTCATTTCTTATCTCTCCTTTATATTATCTTATTTAATCTATTCTCTATTTCATTCCATTCTTCGTCTGTTAAAATATCCTCTAAAGTATCATTAATATATACGGAAACGTATACGTTTACACTACCATCACTATTAGTAGTATTATCAGTATATACTAAATAATGTTTATTATTTTTTCTTAAAATAAAATCTAGTAATATTTCACATTCTATATCTTTACCATCTTCATTTTTTATACTTATTGTCTTCTTCATTACTATTCTCCACTACTTCAATATAATTAATACTAATAGGATATATTCTATTAAATAATCGTAATATTTTACCTGAACTATTGCTTAATTTTGTTATGCCACCACTAATAATTATATTACTGGCTCCCACTTTCTTATAGCCTCGAGCCATATTTGGAAAAAATCCTTTACTAGGAGACACCAAGCCATAATTATTCTTAATTAATTTATCTAACCATCTAAATACTAAGCCATTATGCATGTGTCCACATAATATCAAATCACACTTCTTAAGATAATTGCTTATATCTTTATCTAATAAATTTATTGGACTATGTATTAAAGAAATATTAAATAATTTATCGCTAAAATATAACTTATCTTTACTCTTTAATAAATCTTGATACATTACTTTAGCTTCTTCCCCTTGAGGACTATTGTAATAATAATCTCTAGGCATATTATATCCATTAATTACTACTCTTTTATCGATATAATAACTATTATTTAATACATATAAATTATCTATCTTTAAATCTTTAAAATATAATAAGTCTTGATTATCTCTTATATCATGATTGCCTAAAGAAATAAATACTTTGCTAATCTTTGCTAAATCAGTTAAGAAGTTATTTAAAATATTAATTGTCTTAGTATCATATATAACACTAACCTCATCAATAGTATCTCCTGCAATGCATATATAATCAGGTTCTAACTTCTTGACGCTATTCTTTATTAACTCTAAATTGTCTATTACAAAATACTTGCTAAAATGAATATCCGATAGTAATACTACTTTTATCTTATTCTTAACTTTATTACTAACTATTACATTCTTTACAATATCTATCATTTTGTATAATTAATATTCCCAAATCTTCTATCACGTTTCGTATATTCTATAATAGCTTTATCAAATTCTTCTTCATCAAAATCAGGAAAATATGTTTTAGGAAAATAAAACTCAGCATAACTATTTTGCCATAGCATAAAATTACTTAATCTAAGCTCTCCACTAGTTCTAATCATTAGGTCAACATCAGGCAAATCATTATATAAGTTTCTCGATACCAACTCTTCATCGATATCATCAATGCTTATCTCTTTATTTTCAACCATCTTACTTATTTTCTTACAAGTATCTACTAATTCACTTCTTCCACCATAATTAATACATATATTAAGTATTCCTTTAGTATTATCTTTCATAGCTTCTTCTAACTCTTTCATGGACTTTAATACTTTATTAGGAAGTGGCTTATCTCTTCCTGAGAAAATAACTTTAATATTCTCTTTATTAAAATCTTTAATACAGCTCTTAAACTTACTAGTAAATATATGCATTAAATAATCTACTTCTTCTTTACTTCTTTTAAAGTTTTCAGTAGAAAAAGCATAAACACTTAATACTTTTATTTCCTTAGATAATATATATTTACTTATATTCTTCAGATTAGTAAACCCCGCATCATGTCCCATACTTCTTGTGAGTCCTTTTTCTTTTGCCCAGCGACCATTGCCATCTAATATAATAGCCACGTGCCTAGGCACCTTTAAATTACTATAATCCATATCTATCTCCTTTATTTACTGCATATTAAATATAACATAAATATCAATATAAGTAAATATTTTACAAAGAGTAAACATAACAAAAATAATTTGCTACCATCACCTCACAGCGATGGAGTTTCTGTTTCATGGAAGTACATATGGACTTCGTCCGCAGACTTAAATTCCGATAGTCGCTACC
>DJPK01000018.1:0-233 GCA_002438545.1 Caryophanales bacterium UBA6414 | reverse complement strand
GAAAATTTGCTTGTTCTGTATATTAAACCAATGCTTCTTTCATATATAACTTTAATCCTTCAAACATAATATTTATACTTGCGTTTAAATCTCTATCTATTTCGTTATGACAGCATTTACATTTATATATTCTTTCGTTTAAATCTTTATATTTTTTATCAATATTTTCACATACACTACAAGTTTGACTTGATGGATAATAGGCACCTGTTTTATAAAAATACTTGCCCTTT
>DJPK01000027.1:1468-3884 GCA_002438545.1 Caryophanales bacterium UBA6414 | reverse complement strand
AAAAAAATCTACTTTTCGGTAGATTTATTCATTAAATAGTCAACAATTTTGTTAAGATTTATACAATGAGAGGCTTTAAATAAGACAATATCATCTTTTTTTAATTCTTTTTCTAGGGTTTGATAACTATCACTTTCTTTAGAGAAATAGTAAATATCATCAGAATTATATCCAAGTTTAATAGCTTCTAGACCAATATATTTAGCCATATCACCAACTAAGAACAGTTTATCAATCTTATTAGCAATTACTATTGGTGCAATACTACGGTGAATACTTTCTCCATATTTATCTAGTTCGAGGATATCTCCTAAGACAGCTATTTTTCTTTTAGGGCTTTTGCCTATTAGATCTAAAGAGTTTTTTACAGAGTCATAACTAGCATTATAACTATCATCTATTATGGTATAGCCCATACTTGTTTCTTTTATTTCTAATCTATTTTTTGATGATTCTAAGTTATTTAAGCCTTTTATTTTATCTTTTACTCCTAAATAATCACATATAGCATATCCAACTAAGTAATTATAGATACTAGCCCTTCCACCTTGAGGTAATAATATTTCTTCTTTTTTGTTAACAAGAAAACTAGATGAGAACATATCCTCTTTGATATTACTAGCCATATAATCACTTTGATTATTAATACCTATTGTTATAACTTTATTTTTTATTTCATCTTTATGTTCATGTAATAAGTCATTATCATTATTAATTACTAATATACCATCTTTATCTAGGCACTCTAATATTTCTAATTTAGCTTTTAGAATATTTTCTCTTGAGCCTAAATTACCAATGTGAGCTGTTCCGATATTTGTGATGATAGCAATATTAGGTTTAGCAATATTAGTTAGAGTACTTATTTCTCCAAAATGATTCATACCCATTTCAACTACTAAGATATCTTCATCTTTTAAGGATAGTATGGTTAGAGGCAATCCGAGATGGTTATTCATATTACCTTGGGTTTTATGTACTTTATATTCACTTTGTAATAAGGCACTTACCATGTCTTTAGTACTAGTTTTACCAACACTACCAGTAATAGCAATTACTTTTCCTTGATATAGACTACGTTTATAGCTAGCTAGTTCTTGCAAGCATTTTAATGTATCAGGAACTATGATAATAGTTTTATCTTGATACTTATTAATGTCTATATATTTAGAATCATTTATTATAACTGCTTTGGCACCTTTTTCTAGAGCACTTTCAGTATATTTATTACCATCGTTATTCTCTCCTACTATGGCAACGTAAACATCATCTTTTTCAATTTTTCTTGAATCAATTATGAAATTATCGAGAATTATTTCTTTATTACCAATAACTTCTCCATGACATAATTTTATTATATCTTTAGCATATATCATAATTAGTCCTTTCTGGCTATTAATTTATTTATTGTTATGCCTTTATTACTAAATTTTTCTTCATACTCGGTCATAATATTATCAATATCATTTAAACTGTGCAAGTCATTAGTCATAAATTCAATATTATAGCCATGATTAGTTAAGCTTTCTAGTGAGAAGTTAAATAAATCAATATTATCTGTTTTCATTATTATATATTTATTATTTTTAAAAATATGTTCATATTTATCTAAAAAGACATAACTTGTTAATCTTCTTTTATAGTGTCTATCTTTTGGCCACGGGTCAGAAAAGTTTAGATAGATTCTGTCGACTTCGTGGTCAAATACTTCTTCAATTCTTTTAGCGTCCATTCGAACAAGTTTTAGATTATTAAGTTCTAGTTCATTAGATTTTTGGATGGCACGGACTAGAACACTATCATATTTTTCGATTCCTATAAAGTTAATATTAGGATATTTTAGGGCATTTTCAACGATAAACTTACCTTTACCTATTCCTATTTCGATATATATTGGATTATTATTAAATACTTTATTCCAATTACCTTTATTTATATATGGGTCTTCAACATAATAACGACCTTTTATAATTATTTCATTAGCACCTTTTACATTTTTTAATCTCATAAGTACTCCTTTACTGACTTATATTATATCATTAAAATATATAAATTAAAATAACATCTAGGTTTTATTTAGATGTTATTCATATTATTATTTATTTTTACCTAGGGTAATACTTGTTGTTTCTTCTTTATTATTTCTAATATAAGTTATATTTATTTTATCTCCTACTTCATATTTATATAGTTCATATCTAAACTCTGCTAGTGAAGATATTGATTTATCGTTTAGTTTTATTATGACATCACCTTTTTGTAATTTAGCTTTTTCGGCAGGAGAGTCTTTGACAACTTCGATAATTACGACACCATCATTAACATTTTCTGGTAAAGTTATGCGATATTGCCATAATGCGTATGTTTCAGTTGCGTCAACCATGCTGATACCAACATATGGTCTTTGAATTGTTTC
>DJPK01000027.1:0-1355 GCA_002438545.1 Caryophanales bacterium UBA6414 | reverse complement strand
TTTACATTACATAATGGTCCACCACTATTACCGGGATTAACGGCAGCATCTATTTGTAATACTTTCATATAATAGTCATAAGTATTGCCAGAATGACTAACGCCAATCATTCTATCTTTTCCGGAGATAATTCCTTTCGTAACTGTGCCAATATATTCTTTACCCATAGGAGAACCAACAGTAAAGATAGTATCTCCTAATTTAATATCATTACTACTACCTATTGAGACAATTCCTGTTGAAGAACTAATATCCATGGATAATACTGCAATATCAGAATAAGTTTCTCCTCCAACGATAACAGCATCAACAAATGTTCCATCGTTAAAACCAACTTTTACTTTATCAGCACCTTCAATTACGTGATTATTAGTCATTATATAGGCTTTCTTATTATCTTCTTTATAGATAAATCCTGTACCGGTAGATTTTAAAGTATCATTACTATATGACATAATTATTACTGTTTTATTATATACTTTATCTACTGATGATGAGATACTAGTTTCCACTA
This sequence comes from Caryophanales bacterium UBA6414, assembly GCA_002438545.1. Lineage (GTDB taxonomy): Bacteria > Bacillota_I > Bacilli_A > RF39 > UBA660 > UBA6414. Next base: position 841 of record DJPK01000027.1, on the reverse strand, counting down.
ATGATGATTCAGTTATATTTTTAATAACACTTTCTACTTGGGTATTTGATACGACGATATAAGACCCTAGCATAGAACATACTAGTGATAATAAAATTGTTATTATTAATAATATGCCGGTGTTATTACCTTTTTTATTTTTTTTCTTTTCAAATATTTGTTCTTCCATTATTATAACCTCTTTCTATAAATTTAATAAATCCAAATAATTTTTAGGAATACCCATTCTATCTAATATTTTCTCTATTGGAATAGAATCAATTCTTGAATCTAGTAATTCTTTTTCATAATCTATTTCTTTTAGCATTATTCTAAAGTCTTCTTTTCTAAGTAAGTACTTTAACATTATTATAACCGCAAAAATATCATTCTTACCATAAATATACTCATCATCCATTTTAAAGATATTTAATTTTTCATGATATTCAGTATCAGGGATTACTTTTTCTGTTTTATGATCAAACATAATATCTTCGTGAGCGCATAAATTACGATAGTTAGCTAGTATTGGTAAGAAGTCTTCGAGGTATTCTGTGCTAACATTAAAGACTGATGCTATTTCGATTTGGTCTTCTTTTTTTAATACTGAATATAGTTCACAAACGATTCCAAAAGATAAGACTTTTACTAATACCCACATAGGAACATAACCATAGTTTTTGATATAGTGTAATGTGGCATTATGTTTAGAGCCATTAATACGAACTTGTCTTTTCATTTTTTCTATTAAGTCTTTTACTCTTCTTATTTTACTACGATCTTCAGTAAAGTTTTTAAGATTTAAATAATCTTTTTCTTGATAACCATATTTTTTAGATAACTGATAAGAAGTTATAGACTT
>DJPK01000071.1 GCA_002438545.1 Caryophanales bacterium UBA6414 | reverse complement strand
TCATTTATGGGAGTTTTTTTGTTATATAGGAAAGTTCTTCAAAAAAATAATTTGAAAAATTTGTAAATTCTATTGTTATACATCGTTTAATATTGTATGATAAATATATAGTATTAAGAAGTTAACAAGGGGGGTGTTGTTGATGTATTACAAAGCATATAAATTTAGAATTTATCCAAATGAAAATCAAAGAATTTTAATTAATAAAACATTAGGATGTACTAGGTTTGTTTATAATTATTTTTTGAATATGCTAAAAGAAAATGGTTATAAGAAAGCAAATGAAAATATAAGACATTATACTCATCATTTAAAACATGAATATCCATTTTTGCAAGAAATAGATAGTATTGCTATAAACAAAGCATTATTTAATCTAGATGATTCATATAAAAGATTTTTTAATAAACAAGGTGGCTATCCAAAATTCAAAAGTAAATTTAGTAAAAATAGTTATAATACAACTGCTGTTTATGGTACGTACAAGAATCATAACTACTGTAATATCGAACTCAATCTAGAAAACAAAACTATAAAATTACCTAAACTTAAAGTAATGAAAATTAGAGGTTATAGAAACATAGAGTCTATCAATGGAAGAATATTAAATGCGACTATTTCAAAAGAACCAAGTGGAAAATACTATGTTTCTGTGCTTTTTGAAATTCACGATAAACACGATAAAGTTATTCCAACTTCGATAGTAGGTATAGATTTAGGAGTTAAAAGCCTGCTAACCCTTTCTGATGGAACTGTATTTGAAAACAATAAATATATCCTAAAATATGAGAAAAGAATAAAGAGAATGCAAAGAACATTAGCAAGAAAAGTAAAAGGTAGTGAAAATTATAAAAAGTGCAAACAAAAATTAGCAACACTTCATTCAAAACTAGCAAATGCAAGAAAATATTATATACATAAAATAACTAAAAACATTACAGATGAATACGATATTATCGCATGTGAAAGACTTCACACTAAAGAAATGATAATAAATGGCAAAACAACAACTCTATCAAAAAATATAAATGATGCAAGTTTTAATGAAATATTAAAACAACTAGAATACAAATCTAAATTTAAAGGTAAACAGTTTTATCAAATATATGATTATTATCCATCAAGCCAAACTTGTAGTGTATGTGAAAATATTGATAAAAAATATAAAAACTTAAACGAAAGGGAATATAAATGTCCAAAGTGTCATTTAGAAATAGATAGAGATTTGAATGCTAGTATTAATATAATGTTTGAAGGAGTAAAAATGTATATGAAAAATTATTGTAGCAATTATTAAACAAGAACAAGTAAATTAAAAAATATATTATGTACGGTAGCGACTATCGGAATTTAAGTCTGTTGGAGAAGATTCAGTGGAGTGTCTGTGAAGCAGAAATTTGAAATTGTGAGGTTTCAACGATAAATTTTAATTTACCTTTTGTTCTGTTTACTATAATGATTAAGTTATTGATTTACAATAAATAGTATTGTATAATTTAGATAGAAGTTAAATAAGGAGGCCAAGTATGAAAGATAGATTACTTAAATTATTAAAAAACTCTTATAGTCCTTATTCTAAGTTTAGAGTAAGTTCCATAGTAGTTTTAAAAGATGGTAAAAGTTATGGTGGAGTTAATATCGAAAACTCTTCTTATGGTGCGACAGTATGTGCTGAAAGAGTAGCTATTTTTAAAGCAGTAAGCGAAGGTTATCGTAAAGGGGACTTTAAAAAACTATATGTTATGTGTGATAGTCCTAAAATAAGTAGTAGCTGTTTTATGTGTAGGCAAGTTATTTGTGAGTTTTTTAAACCGGACGATGAAATAATATTCATGAATAATTTAGGAGAAGAAGCAAGACATAAAGTATCTGAAGTATGTCCATATCCATTTGATAATGATGATCTAGAGGAGGCTAAGAAATGAAAAGTGGTTTTATATCTTTAGTCGGACGCCCTAATGTAGGAAAGTCCACTTTACTTAATACCTTAATTGGTAAAAAAATAGCCATAACCTCTAATAAACCACAAACAACAAGAAATATCATCCAAGGTATTTATACTGATTCCGAAGTTCAAATGGTATTCGTTGATACTCCCGGTATTCATAAACCCAAGAATAGACTAGGTAAAGTACTAAATAAACAAGCCTATTTTACTATTAATGATGTTGATGTAATCTTATTTTTAGTAGATATTACTGAGTCCCTTGGTAGTGGTGATAAGTTCATTCTAGAAGTATTAAAAAATGCTAACAAGCCCGTAATATTAGTTATTAACAAAATAGATTTATTACCAAAAGAAAAGATATTAGAAAAAATTAGTGAATATAAAGACTTATATAACTTTGAAGAAATAGTACCAGTATCCGCTATAAAGAAAGATAATGTTGATAGATTAAGAGAAGTCTTAAAAAAGTATTTACCTGATAATATTAAATTCTATGATGATCAAACATACACTAACGTATCTACTAACTTCTTAATTAGTGAAATAGTAAGAGAAAAAATACTTAACTTAACTGAAGAAGAAGTACCACATAGTATTACTTGTATTGTTGAAGATATTAAACAAAACAAAGATTTATTAAGTATTAATGTTTTAATAGTATTAGATAGAGAAAACTTAAAGAAAATTATTATTGGTAAACAAGGAAGTATGCTAAAAGAAATTGGTAGAAGAAGTAGAATAGAGTTAGAGAACATGTTTAATACTAAAGTATATCTAGAACTTTATGTTAAAGTAATTCCAAAATGGCGTGATAAAGAAAGTTTCTTAAATGAACTAGGTTATAAAGAATTTAATAATTAAGTATAAAATATCTAAAAACTACTCAATATATAATAAGAGGTGGATAGTTCATGAAAAAAGAATATTGGGAATTATTTAAACAGACTGGTGAGATAAAATATTATTTGCAATATATAAAAGCAAAAACAGAGGAATAGTATTGTGAAAGTAGAAGGAATAGTAGTAAGCGCTGTTGACTATAAAGAATCTAGTAAAATACTAAATATATATACTAAAGAATTAGGTATTATTGGTGTTATGGCTCGAGGTAGTAAAAAGATTAAAAGTACATTATCAGGAGTTAGTGATAAACTTACTTATGGAGTATTTTATTTAGAATATAAAGAAGGTAAGTTATCTAACTTATTAGATGTAGATATAATTAATAACTTTAAAAATATTAAGAAAGATATTCTTTTGATGGGCTATTCATTATATCTTACTGATTTAGTAGTCCAAGTAGTTAAAAATGATAATGATAAACAAATATATGTTGACTATATAGCAGCTTTAATTAAAATAAATGATTTATATGACCCCATGGTAATAAGTAATATCTTAGAACTTAAAATGTTAAACTATTTAGGAATAAAACCTATCTTAGATAAATGTTGTAAATGTGGTAGCAGTACCGATATTATAACAGTATCTAATTACGCCGGCGGATATATCTGTAAAAAATGTTATACTAATGAATTTATTGTCGATATCAAAACGATTAAATTACTAAGAATGTTTTATTATATAGATATATCTAAAATAAGTAAAATAGATGTATCTGATAATACTAAAAAAGAAATAAATGACTTTATTGATGAATATTATGATAGATATGCCGGACTATATTTAAAAAGTAAAGAATTCCTCAAAAAGATAGTTAGTTAATAAATATATTATTCATAAAATATCTAAGTATACATATATATTACTAGGTGATA
>DJPK01000040.1:8319-13206 GCA_002438545.1 Caryophanales bacterium UBA6414 | reverse complement strand
TATGTAGAGATTGCTAATAGACATTTTGATAAAGTTACTAAGGTAAATAATATTCATGAATTACTTGATAAAGTTTTAACGGATGAAGGTAATTATGAGAAAGTGTATGGTTATTTATTAGAAATCATACCAAAACAAGTTTGAGAATATTTAAATGACTGATGAAGTAAATGTAATTGGTGAAAAAGCAGAATACAAAAGTGATTATTAAGTAAAAAAATATAAATAGTTTCTGTTACTTTCAAACTTAAATTATTAAAAGAATAATTAAAAAAGTAACAAAGACTATTTTTTTTATGATTTATTATTGTATTTATTATAATAGCGGTGTAATAATCTTTAAAAATATAAAGTTATTACGGTTGAGCGTAATAGTTTTACTAAAAAACTTTGAAAAATTTTTGAAAAAATTGTTGAAAAAGTGTTGACAAGTGTTCCTAGAAATGGTATTATATAGTTGCTTAGATAAAAGGTAGCAAGAAAAGTCAATGTTATGTATTTTCTATTTGAATATAGATATACGAACTAGTTATTGCAGATATGTCATTGTTAGTTTTTACTAATTTAATGTTGTTTGAATAACTAGTAAATAATAAACTATCTTAAGTTGTCTTATTGCAAATGATGTTCTTTTGAGACAAAAGAATTCTTATCGGCACTAAGCATAAACAATTGTTATGGAGAAAGGAAAACTCCAAGGATAAGAAACTGGGCTGAATACTGATAATATTTAGTTGGGTTATATTATATATTTATTGTTTATTTATTATTAAGTTGCATAATATATTTTAAAATATATTAATTAAGTTAATAAATTAAATATTTATTCTTATCGCTCTATTATACTTTGGTTATAATGCTTAATAGATATTATTCAATGATATGTTTTATAACGTTTACAGTTATTTAGAGAAACTCGAATCAAGTTGTTTTATCAGAGCAATTTGATTTTTGTTTGATATGGAATATAAAGTGTTAGTAGTAATAAAATAACTATTAGCACTTTTTTGACTTTTAATGATTGTTTTGCTATAATTTATTTAATAGATAAATGTGTGGAGGAATTGTTTTGAAGAAAAGTATTAAAGATTATGATATAAAAAGTAAAAGAGTAATTATTAGATGTGATTTTAATGTACCTATTTTAAATAATAAGATATTAGATGATACTAGAATTAAAGCTAGTTTAGAGACTATTAATTATGCTAGAGATCATGGAGCAAAAGTTATTTTAATGTCTCATTTAGGTAAAGTTAAAACTGAAGAAGATAAGTGTAATAATAGTTTATTAATTGTTAGTGCAAGACTTAGTGAATTACTCGGAACAAGAGTTAAGTTTTCAGCAGAAACACGTGGGTCTTTATTAGAGGCTTTAGTTAATAATTTAAAAGATGGAGAAGTATTACTTATTGAAAATACTAGATTTGAAGATATAGATTCTAAGAAAGAGAGTAGTTGTGATATAGAACTGTCTAAATATTGGGCTAGTTTAGGTGATATATTTATTGATGATGCTTATGCTATGGTACATAGATCTCATGCTTCTAACGTAGGTATTGCTAGATATTTAGATAATGGACTAGGTTTTTTAGTGGAAGAAGAAGTTAATAAACTAGATAGTTTTATGAGTGATAATAGTCATCCTTTAGTAGTTATCATGGGTGGTAAAAAAGTTGAAGATAAGATAGGAGTTATTGAAAACTTAATTACTAAGTGTGATAAATTATTAGTGGGAGGTGGAATGTGTTTTACTTTCTTAAAGGCTAAAGGTTATAATGTTGGTAATTCCATAGTAGATGATAATAATATAGATTTTTGTAAGAAGATGCTGAGTGAATATGGTGATAAGATAGTTCTTCCGGTTGATATAATTACAGATAAAGGTGCTAGAAAAGTTAGTGATATTAAAGATAATGAATGTGGTTATGATATTGGAAATGAGACTATAAAGATATTTAGTGATATATTAAAAGATGCCAAGAGATGTATTATTAATGGTCCAATGGGAGTATATGAAGATAAGAAATATAGTAATGGTACTAAAAAGGTATATACAGTATTAAAAGATAATAAAGTTAAGACTTTAGTTGGTGGTGGTGATAGCGCTAGTTCAGTTAATAACTTAGGTTTTAAGGGAGTATTTTATCATGTATCTACCGGAGGTGGAGCAACACTTGACTATTTAAGTGGTAAGACTTTACCGGGAATTGATGTAATTATGGAGAAGTAAAATGAGAATAGGTTTGTTTACAGACACTTATTGTCCACAAATTAATGGAGTGGCAACTAGTGTCAATATGCTAAAGAAGGGATTAGAAAAGAAGGGTAATACGGTTTACTTGGTGACAGTTAATCCAGATAAGTATGAATATTCTATCGAAGAGAATGGTAAAGTATTGCGACTTCCGGGAGTACCTATTAAAATATATGATTATAAGCTCGCTAGTGTTTATCCATTAAAGGCTATTAATATAATTAAGAAGTGGAAATTAGATGTAATTCATTCACATACGGAGTTTGGAGTAGGTACTTTCGCGAGAATTATTGCCACACAGTTTGGAATACCTTTGGTACATACTTATCATACAATGTATGAAGATTATGTTCATTATATAACACATGGTTATTTTAATTGGTCTAGTAAGAAGATTGTGGAATATTTAACTTTATTCTATTGTGATAAGACTAATACAGAGTTAATTGTACCGACAGTTAAGGCTTGTAATTTATTTAAAGAGAAGTATCATGTCGATAGAGATGTTTATGTAATTCCAACAGGTATTGATACCGCTAGGTTTAGTAGAGAGAATAATAAAAAGTTTAATAAGAAGAGTGCAAGAGAGAATCTTAATTTAAAGATGGATGACTTTGTTATATTGACAGTAGGAAGAATTGCTCAAGAAAAGAATATTACTTTTATTATTAATAATATGAAGAAAATTGTCAAGAAATGTCCAAAGGCTAAGTTGTTAATAGTGGGTGATGGACCGGATTTTGATAAGTGTAAGAAATTAATTAGTAAGTATAAGATAGATAATAATGTTATTATGGCAGGTAAAGTTCCATATGATAAGATAGTTGATTATTATTTATTAGCAGATATTTTTGTGACGGCTTCGACAACCGAGACCCAAGGTCTTACGGTAATTGAGGCAATGGCGGCATCTTTACCGGTAGTATGTATTAATGATGAGAGTTTCTTAAATGTAGTTATTGATGATATTAATGGTAAGATATTTAGTGGTAGTAGTGAATATATAAAAGATGTTTGTATGATTTATAATGATCATAAACTATTAGAAAGGCTTAGTAGACAAGCTAAGGTATCAACAGAGATGTATTCAATTAAATATTTTGCTTCTAAAGTAGAAGATGTTTATAGAATTGCCATTAAGAATTATCATAGAAACTTAATACCAATATTTGATAAGATAAAAAGTATGTTTGGAGGAAAAAATAACTAATGAATAAGATAGTAGTATTAAATCATAAAATGAATTTACTATATAGTGATATTTATGATTATATAGATAAGTTAAATAATATAGAAACAAAAGAAGATATTATAGTAGCACCTAGTGATTTATATTTAATAGAGTTTACTAATACTTGTAATTGGGGTGTAGCTAGTCAAAATGTATATTATGAAGAAAAAGGTGGATATACAGGAGAAATATCAACATTACAATTAAAAGATATTGGAGTAGAATATAGTATTGTTGGTCATAGTGATCGTCGAAAGTATTTTTCTGAAACAGTAGAGGATATTAATTTAAAGTTAAAGTCTTTATTAGATAGTAATATTATTCCAATATTATGTTTTGGAGAAAAAGATGAGGATGATGATGTCGATACAGTTATTAGTGAACTTAAAGAAATGTTGGAGGGTATAGACAATATTAGTTTTATAATGTTTGCCTATGAACCAACATATATGATAGGTAGTAAGAAAGAAGTAGATATTGATAAATATAGTCATATGATAAGTGATATTAAAGCTTATTTAACTAGTAATTATCATGGTAATGTAAATATGCTTTATGGAGGAAGTGTTAATAAAGATAATGTATATGATATAATTAATGATGATAATATTGATGGTGTGATGATTGGAGAATTATCTAGTGATATAGGTAATGTTATAGAACTATTTAAGAATATTGATAGAGAAGTACAATAAAGCTTCTCTATTTTTATTTAAGTAGTGTTTATTCGACAATTTTTTTAAAAATAATCTTGTATAATGGAGTAGTAAATTAAGAGAGGAATTGATAATATGGATAAAATTAAAGTTTTAATGATTGATGATAATGTTAGTTTAGTAGATATGGTTCGTGAATATTTTTCAGATCATAAAAGAATAGAGATAGTTGATTGTGCTTATGATGGCGAGGAAGGTCTTAATAAGATAGTTAATAGTAAAGATAGTTATGATTTAGTACTTCTTGATTTAATTATGCCGAAGAAAGATGGATTATATGTTTTAGAGGAATTAAAGAAAAAGAATATAACTAAAAATATTATAGTAGAGACTTCTTATAATGAACCTAAAGTTATTAGAAAGGTTAGTGAATATGGTGTTAATTATTATATTTTAAAACCTTTTGAACTTGTTGATTTAGAGAGTAAGATCTTAGATATATTTGAATATGTTAATAGTAAGAGTATTAATTTATATCATAGTAATTTACAAATATCTATTACTAAGATGCTTCATGAATTAGGTATGCCTTCACATATTAAGGGTTATCAATATATTAGAGAAGGTATTAATATGATATATAATAATCCGGATATAATAGGTGGTATTACTAAAGAGTTATATCCTGATATAGCTTCTAAATATGATACAACAGTATCTAGAGTAGAAAGAGCAATTAGACATGC
>DJPK01000040.1:5396-8231 GCA_002438545.1 Caryophanales bacterium UBA6414 | reverse complement strand
CCAACTAATTCAGAGTTTATAGTAACAGTAGCAGATAAGTTAAGATTAGAGTTTGCTAATCAAAAATAAAACAATTAGTAGTTTTAGTTGTTTTTTTTTTTTATTTTATTATGGAACTAAAGACGAAAAGGTGATAAAATATAATTAATAATGGTGGTGAATAAATATGACTGTAAATGAAAAAAAGAAGTTAGGACAATATTTTACAAAAAAGAATTTATGGCTAAAACCACAAGTAGTTGAGTTTATTAAAAGTTCAAAATGTTTAATTGCTTATGATCCATATGCTGGTAATGGAGATTTATTAAAAGTATCAAAGGAGTATGGTATAAATAAAATTAAGGGATTGGATATAGATAGTACGTTAAATTGGGAATTAAATGATAGCTTAAAAACTATTCCACATATTGATGATGCAATAATTATAACTAATCCTCCATATTTAACTAAATATAGTGCTAGTAGAAAAAAAATAAATATTGATTATAGTTATTTTGATAATCATACAGATTTATATCAACTAGCTATTGATAAGATGTTAGAAGCTCAAGATTTTATAGTAGCAATAGTTCCTGAAACGTATATTAATAGTAAATACTTTGATAAAAATTTAAGTAGAGTACATAGCGTTACTATATTAACAGAGAATCCCTTTAATGATACAGAGAATCCTGTATGTGTAGTATGTTTTGATAATGTTATAAAAATCCCTCCTGAAGTTAAGGTATATGCTGATTCTGAATATTTAAATGATTATTCGTATTTTAAAGGTTTGAAATTAACACCAAAGAATAATTTTTCTATTAGATTCAACGTTAAAAATGGTAAGTTAGCTTTAAGGGCTGTTGATTTAACTACTGGCGATAAAAAAATTAAATTTTATGAAAAAGATGAATTAAATTATGATTTATCAAAAATAAAAAATAGTTCTAGATTAATAACATTAATTGATTTAGATTGTAGTGATATTGATATTAAGGAATTGGTTTTTGAATGTAATAGATTACTTGAGGATTATAGGAAGAAAACACAGGATGTTATTCTATCTCCTTTTAAGGGAAATACTAAAGATGGAAAAAGAAGAAGATTGGATTATAAAACAGCAAGATGTATAATTGAGATGGCGATTGTTAATGTAAGGAGGGGAAAATATGCTTAATAACGTTAATTTATTTAATGAATGTTTAAAACATCCAGTTAAAAATATTGATTTAGTTGCTAGAGAAACTTTGAATAAAGTTATTCTCCCATTTGACGATACAGTTCCAACGGAATTATTAAAGAGACATTCTAAATTGTTAGAACTTATTACTTCTTATGACAATTATAGAAGAAATAATGATACGACATACATGGTAGTGATTATTTTAAAAATTGATGATTGTCTTAAATTTGAGGGAATGAATTATTGCCCCTTTTCTCAATATTTTATGGTACATGATGTTACGTATGATATGTATTTAAATAAATTGAATATTGAAGAAAAAGAATATATTTTAGATTGTTATTTAGAAGATAGACATTAGTTATATTTAAATAGAAATTATTCTGATATTGTTTTTCAGGTACTAACTGATAGTTATAGTCATAAAAGAAAAGGTGCTATGGGGGTTGTAAAATTAAGAAAAATATGTAGTGAATTTAATATTCCTAAGATAAATGATATTTCTCAAATAAAATATGACTTATATTATATTTTACCGGATGCTGGAGATGCTGAACTATTTAATAAGATAATTGATATAGAGCATATCAAGTTCGAATTTAAAACAACTCATCAGGGAAAGATGCCTGATGCTTTAATTAAAATTGGTAATAATTTTTTGATTGTTGAACATAAAATTCTGAAGGAGTCTGGTGGTGGTCAAGATAAGCAGATGACTGAAATAATAGACTTTATTGGATGGAGAGAAAGAGGGGTTTATTATATTTCGTTTATGGCTGGTATATATTTTAATGAATTAATTAATCCTCGAGAAACAATTAAATTATATAAAGATAAACAAAATATATATTCTAATTTGAGTAATTGTCCATCTAATTACTTTGTAAATGAGTTTTGCTTTAATAAAATTATTTCTTATATATTAGATATTAGAAAATAGAAATATGCTCTGATAAGTTTACATCTTAAAATATAAATGGTAAAATTAAGATGTAAAGTAGGGAATGGTTATGGAGAAGAAGAATTATTTATTAAATGTAATAGAGTATATAACTTTAATAATATTATTTATGCTAGGAAATAGTAATAAGTTATTTGTTTTTACTTTATGTTATTTATTTTATAAAGTATTAAGTAGTGTATATAATAATATTGATATTAAAGATAGTATTTTAAAGTATAAGAATAAAGATAGTGTTTTTAGAAATAAGGGTTATATATATAGTATTATTTTAATATTAATATATGGAATATTTGGATTAGGAATATCTTTCTTACTTAGTATATTAATAGATAAGGTATTTAGTATAGATAAGATAGTTATTCCTTTAATGATTACTAGTATAGTGGTTATTTTTAAACCAATATTAAATATTACTTATAGTTTATTGCAGATATATAATAAAAAGAAATTAGCTTGTTCAATTCATTATATATATTATGGTATAGATAGTGTATTAACAATTATTATCTATTTAATTATTGATAAAATGAAGATAGTTAATTATCTATTTACTAGTATATTATTTATACCTAAAGTAATTAGTTTATTTATTGTTATTAGTTTATGTATGATGATATGTTTTAAGAAGAATGGTAAGAATAAATATAAGTTATCAGAACTTAGAGGGGTAGTAAAAGACTTTAATAAGTCATTAACAGTAGTAGAT
>DJPK01000040.1:1572-5322 GCA_002438545.1 Caryophanales bacterium UBA6414 | reverse complement strand
TTAATAGATATGGATATAAGATAGATGATGTATATAATACTTTAGTTATAGGGTATTTAGGATGTTTAAACTTAGTATTATTATTTTGCGATAGTATAAAGTATTTTACTAATAAAGTATGCAATGAATATAGTTTTGGTCGGAAGATAGTTTATTTATTAGATAAGTGTATACCATTAGTTATCTTTATGATAATTATATCTAAGTATATTTATATGTTTTTATTTGGTAATACTGATGGGTATGGAATACTTATGAGTTTTAGTTTGTTAGTGCTATTTATTTTGTTTTATGATATAATGGGGGTAGAATATCTAAAGATAAGAGAAAACATTGGTAAATATTTATTAATTGGAATAGTAGTAATGGCTATTACGATAGTACCTTTAATTGATTCATTCTATAGAATGGGTTATAATTTAATTAATGGTAGTGTGATAGCAATTATTATTGGAATATGTATTACTTTAATTATGTTAATGTTTAAAATTAAGGTAATAGATAGAAAGATAGTTAATAGATATTTTGAGAAGTTTATAATGATTATATATCAAAATATTATATTATGTTTTATATTAGTTATTTTACAATTAGTAATTAATTTTAATAGTAGTAGAATGTTTTCTTTGATAGTTATAGTTATATATATAGGAATAATAGTAGGATATTTTAAAATTAAGAAAAGGGGTATAAATAATGGATGAAGTATATATTTTTGGGCATAGGAATCCTGATACAGATAGTATTTCAGCTTCAATTACATTAACTTATTTAAAACAAAGATTAGGGATGAATGCTAAAGCAGTAGCACTTAGTTCTCTTAATAATGAGACTTTGTTTGTACTTAATTATTTTAAGGTTAAAGAACCTGATTTTATTAATGATGTTAAGGTTAGAATTAAGAATTTAGATTATTTAAAGGGACATATGATTAGTAGAAATAATACATTATATGATTCTTATAAGTTAATGCTTGCTAATAAGGTTAATAAGATACCGGTTATTGATGATAATAGAAGATTATTAGGGATAGTAGGTCTTAGAGATATAGTAGAGGTTATGGCTAATGGTAATAGTCTAGATACTACTTATGATAATATTGTTAAGGTATTAAATGGTATTGATATTAAGAAAGATAATGATATAGTTAAAGGTATCGTTAGTGTAGATGAAGTATCTGATATAATTATTACTAATAATGATAAAGTATTTGTTAATGGTCTTAATAGTAATGCTAAATTAATTATTGTATCTAGTGATTATAAGTTATCAAATGACTATTTATTTGGTAATACTAGTATTATTAAGTCAGGTTATAATTTATACGATACTATTAAATTAGTTAGTTTATCTAATCAAATAAAAGATTTAAATATAGATAAAGACTATGTTGTAGCTCGTGAAGAAGATGCGATTAGTAGTTTTACTAGTATGTCTGCGAAAAGCAAAACTACATTTTATCCGGTAGTAGATAGAAAGGGTAGATGTTTAGGTTTAATTAAACATTCGATGATATTTGATACAATTAAGCAAAAAGTAATATTAGTTGATCATAATTCTAAAGAGCAAAGTGCAGTTGGATTAGAGGAAGCAGATATTATTGAGATAGTTGATCATCATAATTTATCAGTTAATAGTACTACTAAACCAATTAGTTTTAGAAATATTCCGGTTGGCAGTACTTGCACAATAATATATAAAATGTTTTTAGAGAATAAGGTTACTATTCCTAAATGGGTAGCAGGTTTATTACTTTCTGGTATTATCTCTGATACGTTATTGTTGAATTCGCCAACGACTACTAAAGATGATAGAAAGATAGTTAAGGAACTAGCTAAAATAGCTAAAGTTAATTATAAAGAATATGGTTTTGAAATGTTAAAGGCTGGTACTTCATTAGAAGGTAAGACTAAGGAACAAGTACTATATAATGACTTTAAGAAATATAATTTAGAAGATAATAAGATAGGTTTAGGACAAATATTTACTACTAATATTAATGAGATAAATGATGAAAAAGATGAATATATAAAATTATTAAATAGCGTATGTGAAAATAATGACTATTTATTTGTATGTTTATTTGTTACGGATATTATTAAAAATGGTACTTATGTATATTATAGTGATGGCGCTGAAGGAGTATTAGAAAATGCTTTTGATATAAAAATGTATGAAGGAGTATATTTACCAGATGTAGTATCAAGGAAGATGCAGATTTTACCTAGTATATTAGCAGTTAGTAATTATTAATAGATGTTGTAATTAAGTTTACAGCGTCTTTTTTATGTTGAAAAATGCTTGATTTTCACCGACAAATATCATTAAACAGTATTAAGAGGTGAAAATATGGTAATTATAAATCTTATAACATATGATTTAGTATTGTTTAGTTAATATTTTTCTTGTATTTAGTTTAGTTATTAGTTATAATATTTAAAGAAAGAGGTGTTATATATGAAGATATTATCAGTTAATGCAGGTAGTTCTTCTTTAAAGTTTCAAGCTTTTGAAATGCCTGAAGAAGAAGTATTAATATCTGGTGTATTTGAAAAAATTGGTTTAGAAGATAGTTTTTATACTATTAAATTTAATGGAGAAAAAATTAGAAAAGAAGTAGAACTTAAAAATCATGATAAAGCTTTTAAGATACTTATGGATGAATTACTAGAGTATGGTGTTGTGGAAAGTTTAGATGAGATTAAGGGTATTGGACATAGAGTTGTTCAAGGGGGGTCTTATTTTGATGAATCAGTAATAGTTGATGATGATGTACTTAGTAAGATTGATGAACTTAGTTCTTTAGCTCCTTTACATAATCCTGCTCATATAGTTGGCATTAAGGCTGCTATGAAGGCTGCTCCTAATGCAGTTGAGGCTGTTGTATTTGATACAGCTTTTCATCAAACAATGGCGGAAGAAAATTATTTATATGCTCTACCATATGAATGGTGTGATGAATATAAGATTAGAAAATATGGTGCTCATGGTACTAGTCATAAGTATGTATCTTTAAGAATGAATGAGATACTTGGGAGATATAATACTAAGTTAATTACTTGTCATATTGGTAATGGTGCTAGTATATCTGCTGTTTTAAATGGTAAGTGTATTAATACATCTATGGGTCTTACTCCTAATGCTGGTTTAATTATGGGTTCTAGATGTGGTGATATAGATGCTACTATTGTTCCATATATGATGAAGAAGTTAAATTTAACTCCTGAAGAAATGGATACTATATTAAATAAAAAGAGTGGATTATTAGGTATTAGTGGTGTTAGTAGTGATTCTAGAGATATCGAAGATGGTATTATTAAAGGTGACTCTAGATGTGATTTAGCACAAAAGATGTATGTTAGAAGAATTATTGATTATATAGCTAAATATTATGTAGAACTTGGTGGTTGTGATGCAATAGTATTTACAGCAGGTGTTGGAGAAAATTCTATCCATACTAGACGTGAGGTTATAGATGGATTATCTGTACTTGGTGTTAAAATTGATGAAGAAGCTAATAATGTTAGAGGTGTAGAGCAACTTATTACTGCTCCTGATTCAACAATACCTTGTTATATTATACCTACTAATGAAGAATTAATGATTGCTAGAGATACTTATCGTTTAAGCTTTAATAATGAGAGAGACTTATAGTAAAATATTAAATAAGATAGTAGAATATAATAGTATTGTTATAGCTAGACATATTGGGGCTGATCCTGATGCTTTAGGGAGTCAGTTTGGCTTAAA
>DJPK01000040.1:0-1405 GCA_002438545.1 Caryophanales bacterium UBA6414 | reverse complement strand
AGAATTGAAGGAATTGATGATGTTAAGAAGTTTGATTATATTATTAAGATAGATCATCATCCAGTAGTAGATGTTTATGCTGATATTGAACTTATTGATAATACTGCTTCTAGTGCTAGTCAAATAGTATTAGATATGATATTTAATTTAGAATTAGAATTATCTAGTGAGGTTGCTAGTAAATTATATTTAGGAATAGTATCTGATACTGATAGATTTTTACATGATTGTACTACTTATAAAACTTTAGAATTAGTTAGTAAATTAGTTAAGACTACTAATATTAATTTAACTAGTTTATATGAAGCTTATTATATGAGACCACTTAGTGAAGTTAGGTTTCAAGGCTATATATATGAAAATATGATAGTTAGTCCGAATGGTCTTGGATATATTAAGATTAGTGATAAAACAATGAAAGAGTTTGGGGTAGATGCTGCTAGTGCAGGAAATATGATTAATAATCTAAAGTATGTTAATGAGATTATTGTTTGGGTATTTTTATCAGAAGATGTTAAGTCTAATATAATAAGAGCTAATATTAGATCAAGAGGACCATTTATTAATGAAGTTGCTATTAAACATGGTGGTGGTGGTCATAAATATGCTTCTGGTGTTAGACTAAATAGTTGGGAAGATGCTGATAAGTTAATTAGTGATTTAGATAATTTAGTAATGGAATATAAGAATAATAAGTAATAAAATGTGGATGTGTATCTGCATTTTTTGTGTGGTGAGTAAAGTAAAAAGAGTATTTGTAATAAAACAATACTCTTTAAAAATATTCTATTATTTGTCTAGTACATCGCTATGACTTCCTGTATTTACAAGTAATAATATTATTTCATCTTCTAAATATTTGTAAATTAGTACCAGTCTGGCTCGATATGACAATCTCGACAGTCTTTAAATCTTTTGTCATTATATAGTGCATGATCTTTATATTTTAAATCTAGTTGTTGTTTACTTGAAAGCATATCTACAACATTTAATAATTTATCAATATTTTTTCTTTGTTTTGTAATTTTTTTTATGGATTTTTTAAATTCTTTTGAATATTTAATTTTATAGTTATTCATCTTTTAATAATGCCTTTTTCAATTCTGAACTATTTTTATAACTTTTATATTCTTCGGGATGTTCTTTTATGTATGCAAGTTCTTTTGCTGTTTTGTCTAACTCTTCTTCGGTAAAGTATTGACATAATTCATTTTCTTCTTTTGGAATTGCTACATCAAATGGAATACCGCCACGCATGATTACTTGTTTTATAGTCATGTTTATTAGCCCACTCATACTGACTCCTAGTCTCTGTAGAATTTCTGATACTTTTTCTTTGTCTCCCTTATCAATTTGAACACTTATAGCGGTAGTTAAATTGGTCATAATTAACTAACATTCCTTT
>DJPK01000043.1:9637-10714 GCA_002438545.1 Caryophanales bacterium UBA6414 | reverse complement strand
TATCTCACTAGTTTAATGAGATAACTATAGTTAGTAAAAAAATGACAAAATTTTTAGATAAGTGTTGACTATGTGAAAAAATATGGTAAAAAACTATTTAAATTACTTAGGAGGATGATGACATGAGAACATTAATAAACATGATATTTAAATGCTGCTTTAAAGGAAATTGCATTAACAACCTAAATATTGTTAGTGTTATTTGCTCATGCTTCAATTTCTGCCTAAATTTAAAATTATGTCTTGTCGGCGCATGTTAAACGTAAAAGTTTTGCGCCGACTTTTTTATGTTATCATTAGTATATAAGCAAGGGAACTTGCATATAATAAAAAAAGAGGAATACTCGGCATCGCTAGGTTGAGTACTTACCTCAATGATTGGTTTGCACTTAATCTATTGCAGATTGAGTGCTGTTTTTCTATATGGTTAAAGAGTTATGTGCATGTCTAGAAAATAATAAAGTATAAATTAGTCAGCAATGATTGGTTTTTGTTTTGATAGTTTACAAGAGTTAATGTAAAATTATTATGATATTTAGGCAATATGTGATATAATCTAACTAGTAGAATGGAAGAGGGGAATATTATTAGGAGGGATAGAATGGAACAAACAAAAATTAAAGTTGGTATTTTGCCTAACCAATTTTTAAAGGAAGATGGAACATTTGATAAAAATGAAGCTATTATGTTATCAGGAAAGATTGCTGGTGTATGTTATGATAAAGAAGGTTTTGTACATCTTATAAATGAACCTGTAGAAAGAACAATGCGTAGAATAGATATGACATTAAACAATGGTCATCATAGTGTTTACGACCATATTTTAATTAATTTTAATTTACAGAATCTGCCTAAAATATTAGCAATGGTTCTAAATAATGAACATCAATATACAACAAGTGAAAAGTCAGCAAGATATACACCGGTTGTAAGACAAGATGGTTCAGTTATAACGGAAGATGAAGAAAGATTATATAACAAGTGGCTTAATATATTTAAGATAAAAATTAAATCACAATATGGATATATTTATAATGATTCAAAAATACAAAAATTAGCTCAAGAAAATGCAAGATA
>DJPK01000043.1:0-9629 GCA_002438545.1 Caryophanales bacterium UBA6414 | reverse complement strand
TTAGTAACAGTATTTATGCCAACACAAATGATTTATTCAACATCTTTTAGACAAATTAATTATATTGCTTCTTGGATGCAGGAATATATGAAGAGTGCTGATATGAATAATGAGTTTGAAAGAAAGTTAGCGTTTTCTATGAAAGAATTTATAGAGGAACTTGATAGAGTAAATGTTCTTGAAGATGGACTACTAAGGAATGAGAAACATAGACAATTATCTATATTTGGTAAGAACTTAGATGCTAAAGAAGAACATTTTGGAGATGTTTATTCGACATTATATAAAGGTTCTTTGGCTGAATATGCTCAAGCACAGAGACATAGAACACTTGATTATCAAATGGAGTTTTTAGATAAGAAAGAATACTATATACCGCCAATTATTGCTGATGATCAAATGTTAGTTGATGAATGGCTTGGCGATATGCAAATTGTTAGAGGCGTTAATCCTCAAGGAGAACTTGTTAAGATTAGTGAAGTTGGCAAGTATGAAGATTTTATTTTGAAATGTAAAGAAAGATTATGTTCAGGAGCACAACTTGAGATAGCAGAGCAAACTAGAGAGACTTTACTAAGATATAAAAAGACTTTAGAAGAGTCAGGTAGTCCACTTGCTCAAGATATTCAAAAATATTCTCATGGTGCTAGATGTACTTTTTCTGATTTTGATTGTACTTCTGATTGCAAGTTTATTGAAGGTAAGAAGTTAGTTAGAAGAATATAAGATTATTTATAAAGACTTGGAGATTAGTTATTTAACTAGTTTCCTTTTTTATGATATACTTTTTATAGTTGGAGGTTCAATATGAAAATTAATAAACCTAAGGTTAAAAATCTTATACCTAAGAAGATTAGTGATTGTCTTGAAGAACTAGAGTTTTGCAATAGCATTTTTAGTGGGGACGAAATAAATAGTAAATTACAATCTATAACTATCGATAGTTGTATTTTTGAAAATATTAGTTTTAATTTAGCAGAAATTGAAAATGTTGACTTAGTAGATGTCATATTTAGAAATTGTGATTTATCTAATCAAGACTTTAGTAAACAGTTAGTTAGTAGAGTAATTTTTGAAAACTGCAAGATGGTGGGGACTAATTTTATAGAAAGTAGTTTAAAAGATGTCCAATTTGATAATTGTGATTGTAGATATGTCAATTTTGCAGATTCTAAAATAAATAATTTAATAATTAAGAATAGTAATTTTAATGAAGCATCATTTAATGAGACAAAGATAAAGAATATTGAACTTGATAAGGTTAAGTTTAATAAGACAGAGTTTTTTAATACTCATCTTGAGAATGTAGATTTTTCTAGTTGTGATATTAGTGAGATTAGAATAGATAAGGAGTCAATAAAAGGAATTATAATAGATAGATTTCAAGCAGAGTGTATTGTCCAAATGTTTGGCGTTAAAATAAAATTCTAGAGATGTTTCCTGTTATATTTAACTGTTAGGTAATATAATGAGTGAGAAAGGAAGGATTTTATGGATCAAAAAAAGATTGGAGAATTTATTTTAAAGTGTCGTAAGGAGAAAAAGTTAACTCAACTAGAGTTAGCAGAAAAGTTAGGAGTTTCAGATAGATCGATAAGTAATTGGGAGAATGGAAGAAATATGCCGGACTTATCATTATTCAAACCTTTATGTGAAATATTAGGTATTTCTATTAATGACTTGATGAGTGGAGAGAAAGTATCAGATGATAAGTATCAAGAAAAATTAGAAGAAAATATTATTAGCACTATTGATTATAGTAATAAGAAAGTTATTGAAAAGAATAATTTAATTAGTATTACTTTTATAATATTCGGAGTATTAATAACAATAACAGCGATGACAATATTTCCTAGTGAAAGTAGTTGGGGAAGTATTTATTCAATATTTGGTGGTTTAATATCTTTAGTGGGTGTTAGTAGATTTACAAAGAAATATAATTATATTAAAAGAATAGTATTTAATATTTTATATATTGTAATATTTAGTATTATGTTATTAGTTATTGATTATATTAGTGTTGTTAATATTGGTCAAGTTCCTAGATTTTCAGTATATAAGATATCTAGTGATACTGCTATTTATTATGATACACCATTTTATGATGTTGTTAGATGTGATAGGGATACTAAAGATGAATATTATAAAGTTATTGGTAATATTAATTATGCTAAAGATGATATTAAGAAGTATTGTAAATAGAAAGAAGATAAATAGTGTAAAGTTAGGTAGTTTAGTTTTATATGATGATGCTATGTGATATAATGTATTAAAGAGTAATGGAGGAATAAAATGTTAAAACTTAAAAACGTATCTAAGTTTTATTATAATAAGGGAGTTATTGCTTCCGGATTTAATAAAGTTAGTATTGAATTTGATTTACAAGAGTTTGTAGCAATAGTAGGTGAGTCAGGTAGTGGTAAGAGTACTCTTCTTAATGTAATATCCGGACTTGATAGTTATGAAGAAGGGGAAATGTATATTAATGGTGAGGAGACAAGTCATTATCGAGAGAGTGATTTTGAAGAATATCGTAAGAAATATGTATCTAATATTTTTCAGAACTTTAATTTAGTTAACAGTTATACAGTATATCAAAATATTGAGTTAGTTATGCTACTTAATGGTTATAAGAGAAAAGAAGTTAAGAAGAAAGTACTTGATATTATCGATAAAGTAGGACTTACTAAATATAAGAATACTAAGACTGCTAAATTATCCGGTGGTCAAAAACAAAGAGTGGCTATTGCGAGAGCACTAGCTAAAGAAACACCAATTATTGTGTGTGATGAACCAACAGGTAATTTGGATAGTAAGTCTGCTAAAAGTATTATTAAATTACTTAAAGATATATCACAAGATAAATTAGTAATTATAGTTACGCATAACTTTGAGCAAGTTGAAGATGTCGCTACAAGAATAGTTAGAATGCATGATGGTAAGATAGTTAGTGATAAGAAAGTAAAAGAGACTCCTAAAGAAGAGAAGGTAGAAGTACCTGAATGTAAGAATATTGGATTATATAATATTATTAGATTAGGACTTAGAAATGCTTTTAATATTATACCGAAGTTTGTGTTATTATTTATTGTATTTTTATTTATTGCTACTAGTTTATTAACTGAGTATGGTTCACTTAAGAAGAGTGAGTATGAAGAGGGTAAGAATGGTATTAATTATTATTTTAGTGATACTAGTGATACAAGGATAGTTATTAAAAAGAATGATAAGAGTGCAATTAGTAATGGAGACTTTGATAATATTAGTAAGCTAGAGCATGTAAGTAATATTGTTAAGAGTGATATTTTAGTAGATACTTCAATATGGTTTCAGAATGATAATGGAGAGTTTTATTTAAATGGTAGTTTAAATGATATAGCAATGCTTGATAAGAAGTTAGTTCATGGTAGAATGCCAGAAGCGGATAATGAAGTAGTATATGAGACATATAGTTATGATTATATATTTAGTGATCGTGTAGAGGAAGCATTAGAGAAAGATTACTTTTATGAGGGAGATACTAATGGTATGAAGATAAAAGTAGTTGGAGTAGTTTATACAGATAATGATAATAATAAGATATATGGCAATTCTGCACTATTAAATAAGTATATGGGAATAGTTAATCGTGAATATAGTGATGTTGTATTAAATATTAATGGTAAGAATTATAAGAGTTATAACTATATTGGAGATAATTTTTCAGTAAGACCTAGTAGTAGTGTTGGTAGTGGTTGTGCTTATGTAGTAGAGGATATTAGTTATACTTGTAAAGATTATAATTGTAAGAATAAAGATTTAAAGATAATGGTTAATAATTTATATTATTATGATGAGATTAATTTAAAGATATGTAATGTATATAATCAAAAGAATGTTAGTAATTTACTTGGTATGGATAAAGATAATATAGGATATGGTACTATTTATATTAATGATGCTGAATATAATAGATTATTTGATAAAGATAGTTATCAGGCTTCAGTATATGTAGATAAAGTAGATAATATAGATAGTGTTAGTAATAAATTAGATGATATGGGATATAAGACTTTACAGATAAGAAAGACTTTTAGTAGTGAGGGTTCTGATATAGTTAAAGTATTTAAGATAGTTAAACTAGTAGTAGTTATTGTTATGGTAGTGGCACTATTCTTTATATCATATTTTGTTATTAAGTTAATATTAAAGTCTAGAAATACTTATTATTCTACGTTAAGAATATTAGGTGGTAATTATCATCAGATAAAGAAGATTACGGATGTAGAGCTATTATTTGATGCAACACTCTCTTATTTATGTTATATAGTTATTAGTTTATTTGTTAAGTATAAAGTTGTTAATATTAATTTAATTAGTAATGTTATGAAATACTTAAAGATAAGAGATTATGTTCTTATGTATATCATACTTATTGGAATGTCTTATTTAATATCTACTAGATTTTCTAGTAAGTTATTTAAGAAGAGTGCTATGAAGAGTTATAGGGAGGAAGTATAATGATTAGGATATTAGGACTTAATAAATATTATAATAAGGGTAGACGTAATCAAATACATGTTATTAATAATACTAATTTAGAACTTCCAGATAAAGGACTTGTAGCTTTACTTGGACCTTCAGGATGTGGTAAGACAACTTTATTAAACGCTATTGGAGGTCTTGATAAAGTTAATAAAGGGTCAATATATATTAATGATAAGAAGATAACTAGTAAGTTTAGTTATAAGGTAGATAAGATTAGAAACTTAAATATAGGGTATATATTTCAAGATTATAAACTTATTGATGATATGAGTGTTTATGATAATGTTGCTATGGTTCTTAAGATGATAGGCATTAAGGATAAGAAAGAGATAAAGACACGTGTTGAATATATATTAGAACGTGTTGGAATGTATCGTTATCGTTATCGACCTTGTGGAATGCTATCAGGTGGTGAAAGACAAAGAGTTGGTATTGCGAGAGCCTTAGTTAAAAACCCGGATATTATTTTAGCGGATGAACCAACAGGAAACTTAGATAGTAAGAATACGATTGAGATTATGAATATTATTAAAGCTATATCAAGAGATAAGTTAGTAATATTAGTTACTCATGAAGTAGATATTGCTAAGTTTTATGCTAGTAGAATATTAGAGATTACTGATGGAACAATTGTTAAAGATTATATAAATAAACATGATGATAAGATAGATTATAGAATAGATAATACTTTATATTTAAAAGATTTTAAATATAGTTATAAAAATAGTGATAATAATATTAATATTGATTATTATAATGATGAAGATAAGAAATTAAACTTAGTTATTGCTGTTAAGAATGGGAATATATATATTAAGAGTAATGATGATAGTAGAATTGAGGTAGTAGATAGTAGTTCTTCTATTGAGATAGTTAATGATCATTATAAGAAGTTAGATAAGAGTGTATATGAGAAGTATTCATTTGATTTTGATAAGATAATTAATAAAGATATAAAACTTAAATATAGTTCAATATTTAATCTTGGTAGTATTATTAAACATGGATTTAAGAAAGTATTTGGATATAGTTTTGTTAAGAAATTATTATTAGGGGGATTCTTTTTAGCGGCTTTATTTGTTACTTATTCAGTTAGTAATATTATGGGGTTATTAACAGTTAATGATAGTGAGTTTATTGTTACTAATAAGAATTATTTAAAGATAGAGAGAAATAAAGTTAAAGTAGAAGATTATCTTAATTATGAAGGTATGGATGGTATTATATATATGCTACCGGGAGATAGTAAGGTAGGAATGAAAGTTAGTAATCAAGAGTATTATCAAACTAAAGATAGTAATATTGTTATTAATGGATCAATTGCTAGTAATGAGATGATTAGTAGTGAAGATATTATATATGGTAGATATCCAGAGAATGATAATGAAATAGTTATTGATAAGATGGTTTATGATAAGACTAAAGGACTAGAAATGATTGGGTACTATGAAGTAGAGAGAATGATTAATAGTAAAGTATTTACTAATAAAGAATATACAATAGTAGGTATAGTAGATATGGGTAGTCCTTCAATATATGCTAGTAGAAATGAATTATATAATATAATTATTAATAGTAAAGTAGGATATGATTATGATTATGGATTTGGAGTTAGTAATGTAGCTATTAGTGAAGAGTTAGATAACAGTAGTATATATAGTTATAATAGTTATAGTGATAAGATAGTTATTACTAAAGGAAGAGAACCTAGTGGAGACTATGAAGTTATTATTAATGAAAGTTATCAAGAAGAATATAAATTAAATAAAGAGATTGATAAGAAAGTTAATGGTAAGAAGTTAGTTGTAGTAGGATATTATAAATCAGAGGATGATATTAATAGTTATTTTGTTAGTAGTAATACTAAGAAGTATGATTTAATAGAGAATAGTAAAGGTATTATTATATATACTAAAGATAAAGATAAGTTAATTAATAATTTTAAAGATATAGGTGTTAAAGTTATTGATGTATATCAAAGTGATAGAAATAGTTATATAGATAGTATGAAAGATAGTGTTAATGCTAGTTTAATAGTAGCAGGTATTATGTTAGGAATATCTTTAATAGAGATTATCTTAATGACTAGATCTTCATTCTTATCTAGAATTAAAGAAGTAGGTATTTATAGAGCTATAGGGGTTAAGAAATTAGATATATATAAGATGTTTATTTCTGAATCATTTGCTATTAGTACTTTAGCATCACTTCCAGGAGTATTATTTATGAGTTATTGTTTACATGTACTTAGTGATATTGATTATATAGGTAGAAATTATGTTATGAATGTATATGTTATGGTACTATGTATAGTAATTATGTATGTATTTAATATTATAGTAGGTTTAATACCGGTATTTAATACTATTAGAAAGAGTCCAGCTAGAATACTTAGTGGTAAAGAAGTAGATTAATGTAATAGAAAAAGTCTCAATTATTGAGATTTTTTTTAATTTATTTGAATAGTTATTTATTAAAAGGTGATATGATGAAAGACTATTTAAATATATTTATTAATAATGATTATCCAATGTTTATAGATAAATATTTAAAGACTAAGACATTAGATAGATTAAAGTATGTTAGTCAGTTTTGTGGTTGTGATTATACGAAGTTATATAGTCCATTATTTATGTATACAAGATATGATCATAGTATGGTAGTTTCTTTAATGACATGGCATTTTACTCATGATAAGAAAGAGACAATAGTAGCATTACTACATGATGTAGGGACACCGTGTTTTGCTCATTGTGTGATTATGTATTAGGAGATTATCTTAAGCAAGAGTCTTCTGAAAAGGAAATTATAGATATAATAGTTAAAGATCGAGAATTATTATCTTATTTAAAAGAAGATGATATAACACTAGAAGATATAAAAGATTTAAGTAAATATAAGATATTAGATAATAAAATACCTAGATTATGTACTGATAGATTAGATGGAGTATTACATAGTTGTTATATTTGGTTAAAGACTAATACTATTGAAGATATAAAAGAAGTATATAATAATTTAATATTACTAACTAATGAAGATAATAATTTAGAAATAGGTTTTAAAGATATTAAGGTCGCTAATAAGTTTTCTAAAATGGTTTATAGGTATGCGACGGAGTTTCAAAGTAATAATGATAAATATGTTATGAAGTATATATCAGAATTAATTAAATTAGCAATAGATAGAAAACTTATTAGCTTAGAAGACTTATATACTATGAAAGAAAGTGAGATATGTAATATCTTTGATAATAATTTTAATACTTGGAAACATTTTAAGAATATTAAATATTTAATTAATAGTAATAATCTACCCAATAATACTTTTTATATATCTTTTGATACTAAGAGAAGGTATGTAATACCATTAGTTAGAGTTAATGATAAGAATATTAGGCTAGATAAAATATATAAAGATATATATGATAAATTATATAATTATAATAGTTATAAGTATTGTTATGCTCCTTGGATAAATAAATTAAATTAGGGGTTGTGTCAAAATATAAAATGTGCTAGAATTAGTTTAAGGTAAGAAAATAAACAAACAAAGTATTTCTTCTAAGTAAAGATTATATAAAACAAATGTTTGTTATAAAGGGGAGCGTACGTTTATGAAGAATAAAAAATTATATATAACATTAGGTATTTTATCAATAATATTTTTAGGGTTGGGTGGAACATTTGCTTATTTGACAACAAGTGCAACAGCAACTAATATTACGCAAATTAAATCCGGTAATTTAACAATGACTATTGATGGTGGAGGTAATGATAATGTAACATTATTCCCATCTAAATGTACTAGTGAATATGCAATTAAGAAAAAGATAGTAGCAAGTGCTAAGAATACTTCCGGTGGTAAAGTATCATTTAGTATAGGTATGAATGTTGATGTTTTATCGGATAGTTTAAAAAGAACTACGATGAAATATGCTTTATCAACAAGTGCTACTAGTTGTACTGATGGTTTAATTGCCAATGGTAACTTTAAAGATGCTACACAGGGTAGTGATATATGGATAGTAAAAAATGATTATGATAATATAACTAAGTCAGGTAGTACATATACTAAAACATATTATTTATATATCTGGTTAGATGAATCAGAAACGGAAAATATAACTAGCGGTAATATATCTGTTAATATGAAAGGAACTTCTAGTAATAATCCTAATTTAACAACTGAAGCAGTAAAAACTATTCCTTTATATGAAACAATAAAAAATGCCGCTGATACAACAACTACTATAGATTTTAGTCAAACATCTGCAGCAAGTAGTACTAATGGAATATATATGACAACTGATACTGATAGTGGTAATCCTGTATACTATTATCGTGGCAATGTAGATAATCGTGTTATATTTGCTAATTATTGTTGGAGAATAGTAAGAACCACTGAGACCGGTGGAGTAAAACTTATTTATGATGGAGTACCATCGAATGGACAATGTAATAATACAGGTGATAATTCTACAATAGGTGATTCAGCATTTAATTCAAATTATAACAATGCAAAATATGTTGGGTATATGTATGGAAGTAGTATTGATGATACAACATATACTGATGATTCAACAATAAAAGCTGAGATAGATGATTGGTATCAGAATAATATGACAGACTATACGTCACAATTAGAGGATACAGTATTTTGTAATGATCGAAGTTATACAACAAGTGATTCAGATTTATATTTTGGAGCATATACAAGATTGAACGCGAATAAAACACCGACATTAAAATGTCAAAATACAAAAGATAAGTTTACAGTAGATACAAGTAATGGAAATGGTGCATTAACATATCCAGTTGGATTAATAACTGCTGATGAAATGGCATATGCTGGGGGAGTATTTGGTACATCAAATAGTTCATTTTACTTATATACAGGTCAATATTATTGGGCTTTGTCTCCGTTTTACTTCGTCAGCTCGGCTGCGTTCTTGAACGGCTTGTACTCTACTGGCAGTATCGATTGGTACTACGTCGTCAATTCTGTCGGGGTTCGTCCGTCCGTTTCACTTCAACCGGGGATAGGGATGACAGGTGGATCAGGAACTTCGACAGATCCATTCGTGATTGGATAGGACATAG
>DJPK01000011.1:10099-14894 GCA_002438545.1 Caryophanales bacterium UBA6414 | reverse complement strand
TATCTAGTCTGAACTGTAACTTTCTTTTTATTAAATTAATAAAAAAATATATAAAAAAATTATATTCTGTGATATAATGACATTAATATGAATTATTCTGTATTTTTTTAAAGAGGTGTTATATTTATGAAAAAGAAATCAGTATTTTTATTAATGATATTAACATTATCAATGTTTACTTATATAAATCGTGTTGAAGCAAGTGTTACAGTATATGACGAACAATGGGAGTATGAATGTAAATATAATGGTGGAGAAGGAACACTTATTTTATATATTAAATCAGGAAAGTCATTGATAATCAAGCAAGATCCTATACATTCTGACGCTTTGGTAATATATAGCGGTGAAAGTAAGCAAAATTTTGATAAATGGCCAAATAAAAGAAAATATAAATTAACAAATAAAATTTTAGTAAATGACGGCAAATGTCCAGTAATGGTATATGAAAAAAAGCGATCAAACGTTGGGACTTGGTGGACTTCAATTTATTATACATATACCTTAAGTGATCCAAACACTTGGGGAACAAACGTATATTTTCTTGAAGGTGGAAGTAGTAGCTCATCAAGCAAAGAAAATAATGGTTATACAAATTGCGGAGGAATAATTGATACAACAACAAAGGAAATAATTAATAAATATTTAGGATATGTACATATAATTGTTCCAATAATGATTTTAGCATTGGGAGTTTATGATTTTCTTAGAGCAATGATAGCATCTAAGGAAGATGAAATGAAAAAAGCTAAAAAAAGATTTATTATTAGATTGGTTGCTGGAGTACTTGTATTTTTAGCACCAACAATAGTTAATTTAATTATTGATATTCTTAATAGCTCTGTAACTAATAGAGAAGCATGTAAATTACTAAGCTTTGTACAAAACAATGCACATTTATAAAAAAGGAGGTAAAACATGATATGGGATGCGTTAAATAGCCTTTCAGCATGGCTATGTAAGACAATTTATCCATTGATAGCTTATGCATATAAACTATTTTACAATATCGGAGTTCTAAGAATTATAAAAAATGACAAAATTGAACCGATATATCAAAGAATAACTTTGATTTTAGGATTAGTAATGCTATTTGTTATTACATTTCAATTAATTCAATATATTATGGAACCAGATAATTTTACTGATAAAGAAAAAGGTTTTGGCAAAGTAATGGTAAGAATGGTAGTTAGTGTCGTACTAATTGCAGTTGTACCATACATATTTGATTTTGCATTTGAAGTACAATCTGATATTATGAGTAATAATCTAATTCCAAAGATAATACTTGGAGGAGGAGAGGTTAATGAAAATTGGGGGAATGAACTTAGTGCCACAATATTTGAAAAATTTTATCAGGTAAATCCCAATTTAGACAATCCAGTATGTGATGATCCAAGCGGTGCAACTGCAGAACGTATTGTAAATGCCAACTTAGATGATTTAAGAAATAATGGAAGACTAGGAACTGCGTTAGATTCATGTTTAAATGAAAAAGATAATAATAATACAAATGAAAAGAAGATTCAGTTTGATGGAATAATCGCTGTTTTAGCAGGTGGATTAATCCTATGGATGATGATAATGTATTGTCTAGATTTAGGCGTAAGAGTTGTTCAATTAACATATTTACAAATTATTGCACCAATTCCAATAATAATGTATATGCTTCCAAAAAAAGATGGTGCATTTGAAAAATGGACAAAGCAATGCCTTACAACATTTTTAGATTTATTTATAAGAACAGCAATTATTTGCTTTGCAGTGTTAATAATAGATACACTAGGGGCTTCATTCAAAGATATTACTAGCAGTGTATCAGCAAGTGCACAAGGAGACAAAGTATTTACAGGTTTGCTATACACATGTCTTGTTCTTGGAGTAATGACATTTGCCAAAAAAGCCGGAGACATGCTTAAAGAATTATTCCCTAAAGGAAATGCTGCATCTGGAGAACTTGGCATAAGTGCAAAGAGACTTCCAGAACCTGTGAAAAGAGTATCAGGTGCTGCTAAAGGCTTTGCCGTTGGTGGTGCAGTTGGTCTAATTAATAGAGCAGCAAGCAATATAAGTTTTGCTAGAAGAGGCAAAGAAGATAAAGATAAACTAAAAGATAGATTACAAAATTCAAGGACAGCATACAATAACGCTATGAAAATAGCTAACGATAAAACCAAGTCAAGGACTGAAAGAGCGAATGCTTTTAAAGAAGCACAAGCATATAAGAAAGAAATGTCTAGTACTAAAGGTGAATTGAAGAAATATAATACAGGAAGATTAATTGGAGGCACAGTTGCCGGTGGTTTATTAGGTGGTGCCAACAGAGGAATGATCGCTGGACTTACTTCAAAAGAAGGAAAAGGTGTTGTATCTAAAGCCACAAAAGCAGTTATGCAACACAATCAAGCTGTTGACGAATGGAGAGAAAACGGCGGTATATCTACAACTAACAGAATGATTTCTGGTGTAATGCAAGGTATAGGTATTAGTCCAACAATAAAATATGACACACAAAAAGAAAAATATGAAAAGGAAAATAGCGCACTTGGTAAAGTTACAGAATACTTTGGAAAAGGAAAAGAAGCTATTGAGAAAGACATCGATGATGGTAAATGCGATGGAATTAGTACAAAAGCTAGAGAATATCGTTTAAAACAAATTGAAGCAGAAAGATTAACAGCTCAAGCAGGAAACCTAAAATTAACAGATTTTGCTTATAAAGATGCAAGTGAACGACAAAACTCTAAATCAAAAATTGAAAGTATTTTAAAAACACCTCAACAAGTATTGACACAAGCTGATTATGACAAACTAGATACATATGGCAAGATTGAATACAATAAGAACCAAAAATTAATGGCGTTAGCAGAGCAATACTATGATGCTGATCCTAACAAAGTTAGTGGTAAGAAACTACAAGATTTAACTGGACAAGAAAAAGAAAATGCAATTAGTAGAATGCTTGATAGATTAGCAGATTCTGCATGTGAAGTAAGCTATGAAGAAACAGTTAAAGAATATGAAAGACAATCAAATGATGCTAAAAGTGAAGTTGTTAAACTTAAGAAAGAGGCAATTCAAGATATTGGTGATAAAGTAATGTCTGGTGGCGTCAAAGATGCTTCAGGACAAGTTATATATCAAAATGCTAAGGCAGCACAATTTATTAGCTTGATGAAAGATGCTGTTAACGACGGTAGTTCCGATGCTGATTTATTGTTAAATCAAAATTTAACTACATTTGCTAATCTTGATGACTTAAATAAAGCAGCAGGGACACGACAAAATGCAAATGCTGGTGAACTTTATAGAATGCAACAATCAGCAGAATACAAAGCAGCTCAAGCTAATAAAAAATATAATGACAGTGGAAAGAAATAAAATAAGGGAGTGTGATATATGTGAATGAATATAATTCTTATCTAATTCCAGCAAATGCTAAGAAAAGTATGTTAATATTTAGTATTTTTCGTCCATTTGATTTAATGTTATTTGGTGGAGGTTGTGTAACATCACTAATTGCATTAGCATTGTGTGGCACTGCTGAATTATGGGTGGTAATAATTTGCATATTACCAGCAGCAATCACGGGGTTATTGGTTGTTCCTATTCCAAATTATCACAATGTTTTAGTAGCACTTCAAAGTGTTTATAGATTCTATAACACTAGAAGAAAATATATATGGAGAGGTTGGTGTGCTAATGAATGGGCAAAAAACAAGTAGCTCAAAATATACAGAAAATTGGATTCCTGCTAAATCAATAAGCAATGGAATGATAGAACTTGATAATAAATATAAAGTTACAGGTGTTAAAATAAAACCAAGAAATATATTTATTCTAGATCAAATAACACAAGATAATGTTTTAATAGCATTAAAAAACTTTTATAATATGATAGACTTTGAATTTTGGTTAGTATGTGCAGATAAACCAGTTGATATAAGTGGATATCAAGCTCAATTACAATTATTATATAATCAAACACAAAGTCCAGTTGTTAGAAAATTAGTATCTCAAGATATTAATAAAGCTGAAGATTTTACTTTAGATAATGTTACAGATACAGAATATTATATTCTATTTAAAGAAAAGAATTATGATCTAATTCAAAAGAGATTAAGAACATTAATTTCAGGATTAGCAGATTGTGGTCTAGAAGCATCACAGACATCTAATGTTGATTTAAGAGTTATCCTAGATAATTTCTTAAATGGTGGAAGAACTACAGAATTTGGGACGGTGATATCATAATGAATTTTAAATCAGAAATAGCACCCAAAGGGTTACAATTTAACGGAGCAGACTTTATTATTAGTGATAAATATGCAACAATTCTAACAGTTATATCATATCCAAGATTAATTGGCCCAGGATATTTAGCAAACATTACTAATCTATCTGGAATAAAAATGGTAATTAAACATATACCACTCCCATTTTCAGTTTTATCAAAAATGTTAAATAAAGAGTTAGCGGATTTAAGAGTTAACTATCAATCAGAAAGAGATGTAACAGTCAGAGAAAGAATACGCCAAGATGTTGATTCATTAGAAAATTTTATTCAACAATTCACTGCATCTCAATCTAAAACTTTTGATTTTCAAATGCACTTTATGATAACAGCTGATAGTAGAGAAGAATTAGAACAAAAGAAAGTAACAATGAAAAATATGCTTGATTCATTAGAATTAAGAGCAATACCTTTAAGATTTGAACAAGAAAGAGTATTAAAATCAATATTACCAATATTTGATAAACAACCAATTGAAGATAGAATTGGAACTCCAATGCC
>DJPK01000011.1:5059-10022 GCA_002438545.1 Caryophanales bacterium UBA6414 | reverse complement strand
TGGGAACATTACTTGGAATGGACTTTTCAGGTGGAGTTGTCTTATTTAACCAATTTAATTATCAAATCAGAAAAGAAACTAATAGAAATAATGCTAACTTAATAATCTTAGGTGGTTCTGGTAGTGGTAAATCAACTGCTGCAAAACTATTATTAAGAAGTCATATCAGAAATGGCTACCAAATAGTTGCTGTTGACCCAGAAGGTGAATTATCAGAAATGACAAAAGCCTATGGTGGTACTGTTATAGATTTAGGTCGTGGTGGTGAATTTGGAATGGTTAATCCATTAGAAATAGTAATGGATTATGATGATGAAGATACTGCAAGAAGTTCTAGTTATTCAATATTAACAAAGTCACTACAAACACTAAAAGCATTTATGAAATATTATGCACCAAATATTGAAGAAGATGTTTTAACATTATTTATTGGTGTTGTTCAAGATACATATGCTAGATTTGGAATAAGATTTGATAGTAATTTTATGAACTTTCGTTCTGATCAATTTCCAACATTTCAGGATGTGTATGCTACTGTTAATGGCATGCTAATGGCAATAACAGAAAAGACACACGAAAGAGATGTTTTAGAGAGACTCGAATTAAAGTTAAGACCATTAGTTAATGAATTAAAATTCTATTTTAATGGACATACTACTATAAATAGCCAAAGTAGTTATATCGTATTTAATATAAAAGAATTAATGAATTCTGATGCCAATGTTAGAAATGCATTACTATTTAACGTATTAAAGTATGCATGGGGATTATGCTTAAATCCTAATGTAAATACTGTATTATCAGTAGATGAAGCCCATGTTTTATTAGGAGCTCAAAATGAATTAGGTGCTGAGTTCTTAGCACAAGTACAAAGAAGAGCAAGAAAATATAACACTGGAACAATTATAATTACTCAACAACCATCAGACTTCGTTACTGGAAATGCAATAATGCATGGTAAAGCAATATTCTCAAATGCATCATATTACTTAATAATGGGTCTAAGAAAACAAGCAGTTGAAGACTTATCAATGCTAATTGACTTAAATGATAACGAAAAAGAAAGCATAAAAAGATATAATCAAGGTGAAGGATTATTTGTATGTGGTAACAGAAGAATGCAAATTAATGTTATCTTAACAGATGAAGAATTAGAGTCATTTGGCTCAGGTGGAGGATTATAAAATATAAGTAAAAGTTAGGTAGGTGAGCAGAATGAATGATGAAGAAAAAGGACTAGATGAACAAGAACAAAAAAAACAGAAAGAGATAAATGAAGCAAATAAAACTGCTCACACAGTTGGCCAAGCTGTTGCTCTACGTTATGGTGGTACCACAGGAGCAAAATTATATAATGCCATAAGTAAAACAAAAACTGGTCAAGCCGTTGAAAGACAACTTGGTAAGCAAATAAGAAGGAATCCGATTTCTAATACAATATCAAAAGGATTAAATAGAAGTGGGGCAATAAATAAAGTAAATAAAGCCCTAGGTGGTACTAGGGGTAGTACAAGTTCATCAGCAGATAGTGCATATGATACTGAAGATAAAGCCAAAGTAACAATAAAAATACCAAAAATATCACTACCAATTATAGTAATAATATTAGCAATATCTTCATTTGCTTTTCTATTTGTTTTTGTTAGTGTAATATTACCAAGTATAGGGTATCTTGAGGATAGTAATACATCAAAAAGTAAACACTTAGTATATCTATCCGCACTAAATTCTGATTGTAAATCAATTACTGTTGATGATACCTCAATACCTCTTGAAGATTATGTTGCAACTGCTGTTACTAGTGCAATAGGAAATGATGCACCATATGAGGCTAAAAAGGCATTATCTATCGTTACAAGAACACACGTTATAAAAAATACTAATAGTTGTAAACAAGCAATTTCAACATCTGATGATATTTTTGAACAATATAATAAAAATGCAACACCTAATCAAGATACAATAAATGCTGTTCAAGAAACAAAATCACAGATTATGTTTGAAGACAATGTTCTTTTAAATCCAGTATATGAAAATTTTTGTACAATTGAAGAAACAAAAAGTGATGGAACTGGTGGATTTACATGTGATAGTACAATGTGTCATGTAGTTTACTCTAAAATTGGTAAAGAAAACAGTCGTTCAAATTGGGAAAAGCACACAGTAGAAGTACCATCATCATATAGAAATAATTTTGGTGGTAGTAATTGCTATGGTATGAGTACAATAGCGGCTATATATATGGCAAATAATGGAAATAACTATGAAATGATATTAAAGAAATTTTATAGTAGTGGTACAGTTATAGAAACATTTACACAAACTGACGGTTTGGAGTTAACAGAAATTCCAAACTATTTAGCAAGAACATCAAGAGCAACAAGGGATAATTCATATTATTACAATCAGTCATCAGGACTAAGTGCAAATGGCCTAGAAGGAGAATGTGCATGGTATGGATTATGCCGTGCTCAAGAAATATTAGCAACTAGTGGCTCTAGTAAAAAGTTTTCAAGAGGTGGTAATGGTGGAGAATTTTGTGAAGTAGCTCAAAGTCTATCAGATAACTTCCCAATTGTTACTGATTATAGCAAGCCTAAAGCAGGTTCATTAGTTGTATGGAAAGGTGGCTCTAGTGGACATGGCCATGTTGCAGTTATTGAAAAAATAATTGATGAAAATACCGTACTCTTATCTGAAGCAGGAATTGGAATTGGTCAATTTGGTAGAACTGCAACGGATTTATTATGGACAAGTGGGTCAGGATATGATGCCACAAACGCCAAGTATGGAAGCAATGCCTTAGCACGAAAAACTAACTGTGAAGGAAATAATAGTGGTTGTCAAAGTTTTAAAAAAGTATCAATTAGTGCTATTGCCAATTATGGTAGTATGAATTTTGCGTGTTATATCTATTTATTGGATAATTAAAAGAGGTTGAAATGAAAAAGAAGAAATTATTAATATTATTATCTATTTTCCTAATAACTGGTTGTCAAGCAGAGTATAATATTGTTATTGAAGATAATGTTGTTAAAGAAGAATTATTAGTTTATGAAACAAACATCAATAAATGGAATACTATTCAAGGAAATAATATCTTAACATATCAACAATATCAACAAGAATATAAAGATGCTCCAGTTGGTATATACTATAATGATCAAAATATTGATGGAGAAGTAGGGTTTAATCCTAATCGTAACTATTATACAATAGATTTATTAAGTGATAATAATAAGAAAGGGTTATCCTTTAATACAGATTTTAATATAAATAGATATGCTGATTCATATATTATTAGGAATTGCTTTAAAAATATTAATATTTTAAATCAATTGGATACAATAAGTATATCAACAAATAATGAATTATCTTGTATGAATTATATAGATGGATTAAATAAAATAACAATTAATATTAAAACAAGTTATAATGTACTAGATACAAATGCTATACGCATAAATGATAATACATATACATGGATAATAACTAAGAATAATTATATGAATAGTAATATTTATATAAAGATGAGTAAAAGCATAAATTCTAATTCAAGTAATGATACTAAAGATACCAATGTCTTTAATTTTCAACTAATTTATTTAATATTAGTGATTGTATTATTGCTACTAGGATTTCTAATATACAACCAGATTAAAAAGAATAGTGAAGAAAAAAATAAAATATAAAATTAGTCAATTATTTAGTAATTGCTACTTTTACTATGTTATAATATAATATGTTTACTTAAGGAGGAACTAAGTATGAAATTAAAAATAACTGCTGAACCTAAAGATTTCGCAATATTTGGAGTGTTTTGTGTATTTCTTTTATATTTAAGTTGTATAGCAGTATTAAATATATCATATATATCAAGAGAAGGACAGTTATGGGGACTAAGTCCATTTATGGCATTTACAGGAAGATATATTGGTGCAACAATAGTAGTTTTTGTTGCTGGATTAGTTGGTGTTTTTGCATCAGTTAAATCATATATCTTTGATAGAGAAGAAGGATTTGGTTTTTCAACACATAAAAAAGATAAAGGTGGATATTCTAGATGGGCAAAACCAGAAGAAGTAAAGAAACAATTAGTAGAAATTGATCCTAAAGCATATAAAACAAATGGTGCTGGTATTGCTGTTATTAACGATGGAAAAAAAATATGGGTTGATAATGGTGAAGCTCACAATATTATTGTGGGTGCTACTGGTTCTGGTAAAACTCAAATAGTTGTTTTCCCTTTAGTATATAGTTTGGCAAAGCATGATGAATCAATGATAATAACCGATCCTAAAGGTGAAATTTATGAAACAACAGCTAATATGTTAAAAGAAAGAGGATATAATATTGTTCTTTTAAACTTTCGTAATCCACAAAATGGTAATGCTTGGAATCCAATGAATTTACCATATACTTTATATAAAGAAGGTAATACAGATAAAGCTATTGAATTATTAGATGACTTAGCTTTAAATATATTATATGAAGAAAAACAAGGTGGTAGTGATCCATTCTGGGAAAGAACTGCCGCTGACTATTTTACAGGTTTAGCATTAGGATTATTTGAAGATGCTAAAGAAGAACAAATAAACTTAAATAGTATTAACTTAATGTCAAGTATGGGAGAAGAAAGATTTGGTGGGCCAAATAATAACTATGCTAAAGAATATTTTAATTCTAAAGATCCTGCTAAACCAGCCTATATAAATGCCTCTGGAACAGTATATGCTCCAGAAGATACTAAAGGTGGAGTTTTATCAACATTTAAACAAAAGATAAAATTATTCTCATCACGTGAAAACTTATCAGAAATGTTATCATATAACAACTTTGATATGAAAGAAATAGGTAAGCAAAAGACTGCTGTATTTATGATTGTTCAAGATGAAAAGAAAACATTACACCCATTAGCAACAATATTTATTAAACAATGTTATGAAACATTAATAGATGTAGC
>DJPK01000011.1:0-4962 GCA_002438545.1 Caryophanales bacterium UBA6414 | reverse complement strand
AAAGATGCTACAACAATGGTAACTGCTGCTCGTAGTAGATTAATTAGATTTAATTTTATTATCCAAAACTATGCTCAGTTAACACAAGTATATGGTAAAGAAGAAGCAGAAACTATTAAAGGTAACTGTAATATTATGTACTTAATAAGTAATGAATTACAAGCCCTAGAAGAAATAAGTAAAATGTGTGGTGAAGTAAAATCAAAAGAAAAAGATAAAACTGCATCTACACCACTAGTAACAGTAAGTGATTTACAAAGATTAAGTCAATTTGAAATAATTACTTTACGTTTAAGAACTATGCCATTTAAAACTAAATTAACACCAAACTTTAAAATGGATTGGGGAAAAACTTATCCAAAAGCTACATATCCAGCACGTCAAAAGAAAGAAGTACAATTATTTGACATAAAAGAATATGTTAAGAATATGAAGAAAGAAAAAATGGATAGTATGATGTCAAATGCTGCTGGTAACCCATTTGGGGGAGGTAATTCACCATTTAATCCATTTGGTGGCACTAGTAATCCATTTGGTGGAGGAAGTAATCCATTTATGACACCTACTATGAATAATCCTACATCAACACCTGATAATGGTTTTAATATTGATGATTTAGTTAAAAAGATTGATGCTAAAATTGCTGAATTAGAAGAAGAAGAAGAAAAGAAAGAAAATGAAAATAACAAAGTAATAGATGTAAAAGAGAATGTTAAAGAAGAACCTAAACAAACTATTATTAATAACGAAGATAAAAAAGAAGATATCTTATCATCAATTGAAAGAGAATATTCAGAACTATCATCTAATAATAGTACTGGCCCAATGTTAGATATTCCAACACCATCTATAAATAATCCATTATCAGATATAACATATGATGATATAAAAGAAAAAGGTTTATTTGATGATTTAACTAATACTGTTAAAGAAGAAGAAAAGCCTAAACAAGAAGAACCAAAACAAGAAAATAAACTATATGAAAATAATACTGATGATGATGCTTTCTTTGATGACTTTTTTAATGATGATTAATTATAAAAATTCTTATTTAAAAAATAAGAGTTTTTTATTTTACGTAAATATTAAAAAAAATCTTTTTAATTTCTATAAATTATGGTATACTTATACTAGATAATAGCAAAGAATAGTCAAAGGAGATGATACCATTGAAAAAAATTATAACAATTATACTAGTATCACTTATTATTAACACTAATATTATCTATGCAGAATGTACTACAGAAGAACAAGAATACTATAAAAGTATTGAAGATAAATATCAAACAACATATGTGTTTGATAAAGAATCAAGAACATATACCATGACATTAACATATGGAGATATATCAACATTCTCTTATACAATAGACAATGATGCTATTGAATATGCCAATACAGAAGTACTTGCTGATAGAATAGTTATAAGTAATTTAATACCAGGTAAGTATGGTATATCTGTTGTAGGAGTAACCAATAGTTGTAATGATGTATTTAAAACAGATGAAATAACATTACCAGAATATAATCAATTTGCATATGACCCTATCTGTGAAGGAATAGAAGAATTTGTATTATGTAGTCCAACATATGATAAAGAAATTGATTATGATACTTTTATATCACGAGTAAATTCTTACAAAAAAAATAAAGCTAATCAAGATAAAACCGATAATAATACCGAAGAAAAACCAACAATAAAAGAATGGTTTAAAGATAATTATATTTATTTCATATATGCAATAATAGGAATTGTAGTATTAATTATAATTGCATTAATAATTAAAGTAATATACAACCATGAAAGAAAAAGAAGGCGATTAGAATGATAAAAAAGAAAAAGATATTATCATTATTACTTCTATGTCTATTCATTAGTATATTAAATGTTTCAGAAGTGAATGCCGAAGAGGGATTACCTAATATAAATATTAATTATGGAGAAAACACTGGTGGAAGCACCGGAGGAAACAATGGTGGAAATAGCGGCGGTAATAGTGGTGGTAATCAAGGTGGTGGTAATAATAACAATTCAGGAAAATGGGCTGAATATCCTAACCCACCTAATAAGAAAAAAATACTATATCAATACAGTGTCTCAATTGGAGGTGGCTTGTCATATAGGGTTATAGGAGCAAATCTTGATGGCAATGTAGGCAGTAATACAGCAATTAAATCGGGAACATGGGTAGGATTAAATATCCATGAAGTACAAAGAGCCACATGGTCTGTTTCTAACATTCAAGCCAAAGAGGTAAAAAAATATTTTACGTGCAAGAAAGTAACAGTAACAGAAGAATGCGAATTAAAAAATGAAAAAGGTTTTAGGGGCGATGGTTCATATGGCCCAATTAAAGTATGTCGTTGCGAAACAAAAACAACAACAACAACGTTAGTTGATAATGCACCACATGATTATTATGATGGAT
Source organism: Caryophanales bacterium UBA6414 (assembly GCA_002438545.1). Classification (GTDB taxonomy): domain Bacteria; phylum Bacillota_I; class Bacilli_A; order RF39; family UBA660; genus UBA6414. Next base: position 2,533 of record DJPK01000011.1, on the reverse strand, counting down.
ATACATGCCCTTCTGAAGCCAATCAAACATACGTAGAAGAAAAAGAATTGCCAATTGGAACACCAGACTATGTAAAAACCAAAGCATATAGCGAGGCGCGTAATGCCGCTTTAGGCTTAGTAGGCGATGCATTATCAAAAATACAAATTACAACGGATGACTTAAACGAAAGGAATGAATACAAGACACTGACAATTTCTGCAAAACTAGATCGATTTGATATTCCCGGTGTAGGCCCTTCTGGAACAATAACAAAGGAATATATTTATAAGCCAGATAATATTTGCATGAATTTGAGAACAGGAAAAGTAAGTTATAACAAAGAATGTACAAAAGAAGAAGAGGCTCAGCTTAATCCATACATTTATAATGGTGTTAGTTATTGGCAGTATTTTTCACCGCTTGATGCAAAGTCAGGAACTAGTTTTGGATTAATAATTAAAAATAATTCACAACGTAAGTTAAGTAACAGTGAATGTCACAGTATGATGGATACATACAAAGACAAGTATCAAAACTACATAACGTCATTAAGTGGCAGAACACTAAGCGGTGATTATTGTAGAAATGGCAATTGTAATAATTTAAATAAAGGTAGTGGCTCGGATTGGCAAGAAGTTTCCAAGGGATGCTATTTTAGTGTAGTGGTAAATTTTAATATGGTTCAAAAATATTACTATGAAGAAATGAAAAACAATCAGTTAACGTTTAATGGATATAATATATATTATCGATCAATAAATATTGATAATCCATTTCCAAATACTCCGACAGAAAATAGTTTATGGTATGATTGGTATAATAGTACTAATAAGAATCCTAATTTAAAAGATTCATTTAAAGAGATGACTTATAGTGTTGCTGTTTCAAATAAATTAGCTGATACAATTAGAGCATACAATGTTAATAATCCATATCCATCTTTTGATAAGTTATCATTAGCAGGTGAAAGTGAATTTTTAAGAAGTATTGGAGTAAATTCACTAACTAATGATAAATATTATAAATTAGGTGGAGGATTAAAAACATGTATTAAAGACAAAAAAGTTTCAATAGGAAGTGATTGTTCATGAAGTGGTCTTTTGCATCAGTAGCAACTATTGTACTAGGAATATTTGGTTTATTTATTATTCTCTTGTTTAGTGAATTAACTGTTAGTAATGAACAAGACTATTATTCACTTAAAGAAGCTGCTGAAGCTTCAATGATTGAGTCAATCGATATAGCATATTATCGATTAACAGGGGATGTTAAAATAGTAAAAGAGAAATTTGTAGAAAACTTTACTAGAAGATTTACTGAAACGTCTACATTTGGACAAGGTAATTATCAAATAGATTTCTATCAAATTAGTGAAACACCACCAAAAGTAAGTATTAGAATAATAGATAAAACAACAAATTATAGTATATATAGTTATAATAGTGAGAATTATGATATTCTTAATGAAATAACAGCTATATTAGATACATATAAGTAAGGAAGGGAAGAGAAAATGTTAAAGAATAATTTAAGTAAAATTTTAAAAAGCAAAAATACAATTACAATAATAGGTGTTGTTGTTTGCCTAGTAATATTGTATGTAGGATATTCTATTAGAATTAATCAAAGAACAGCCCTAGTAGAAGTTTATTATGCTAATCAAACAATTCAACCTAAAACTTTAATAACAGCTGATATGGTATCAAAAACACAAGTACCATCATCATTTATTAAAGGTGATTATTATAGAAATTATGATGAAATAGTTGGTAAATATAGTAACTATAATACTATGATCGCTAGTGGTAGTATGTTCTATAAAGACTTATTAATAGAAGAATCTAGTCTTCCAGATGGAGCAATTCATAAAATAGAAGATGGAAGTAAATTAGTAAGTTATAGAGTAGATACTGAATCAACATATGGTAATTCAATTATGCCTGGAAATTTAGTTGATATATATGTTAAATTATTAAATAATGAGGGTAAAATTGTTTATGGTAAATTAATGGATCAAGTAGAAGTACTAGCCGTAAAAGATGAAGATGGTAGAAATGTATTTGATAGTAGTGAAGAAGTTCTAGTACCAGCATACTTATACTTTGGATTACCAGAAAATAAATACTTATTATTTTCAGCACTTAATTATATTAAGGAAGAATTTCAAGGATATAAAATAGAAATAGTATTTGTACCTAATACTATGAATTATGAAGATAAAACTGCAGTAAAAGTAACAAGTACATATCTATATGATTATATCTTAACAAATATTCAAAAAATAGATAATCAAGAAGATTTATATAATAACTTAATTAATGAAATGGAACAATCAGAAAATAATCAATAAGGTAGGTGATATAACATGCGTGATGCCTTTGGCGGAACATTTATGATAAAACTATTTTTAGTATTTATATTTATATATGTAGGATTTACTGCAATAGCTCTAAATTATGCTAAAGCATTTAGGGTAAAAAATAAAATAATAGATTTTATTGAAACAAATGAAATAACAGATTTATCAGCATATATACAAGAAGGATCGGGT
>DJPK01000002.1:3918-10023 GCA_002438545.1 Caryophanales bacterium UBA6414 | reverse complement strand
TGTATATTATGTTAACTTCTATAAAAAGAACTAACAAATAAATTAATTATTTACTTGCTAGTATATCATTCTATTTATTTAATAAACTATATATTAAGTTATTGAATTCGTTAGTTATTTCTTCTAATCTTGATTCAGTTTTAGCTTCATATCTAGTTGTTATATTTGGACCGGTATTTGATGCTCTAACTAAAGCAAATCCGTCGTTGTATTTTACTTTGACACCATCTAAGGTAATGAATTTATATCCTTTACTGATACAATATTCCTTTACTTTATCAACGATATTGAATTTAATACTATCATCGACAGATATTTTATTTTCTTTTGTGGAATAATACTTATTAATTCCTTCTAGCATAGAACTTAATTCAACATTTAAGTTAGATATGGCTTCGATTAAACGAATTCCGGCGTATATTCCATCGTCATAACCAGGAAATTTATCTCTGAAGTAAACGTGTCCAGATAATTCACCACCTAGGATGTAATCTCCTTCAGCACTTATTCTTCTAGTATATGAATTACCAGTTCTAGTTTCAATTGGTTTAACTCCTAATTTAATTAATTCATCTTCTAAAACTTTACTACATTTTACATCATAGAATGCTTCCTTCTTCTCTACTCTATTTACTAGGTACTTCCACATGATAATTAAATATTTGTCAATATCAATCATATTGCCTTTTTCATCAACTACCCCTACTCTATCACCGTCACCATCGAAAGCAATACCAAGACTTGCTTTATTTTCAACGACAGTTTTTTCTAAATCACGTAGGTTCTCTTCAACCGATGGATCAGGATGATGATTTGGAAAACTTCCATCAGATATATCATATAGTGGTATATATTCAACATTTAATCTATCAAATATTTTTTTTGCAATAATAGATGTTGTTCCATTGCCACAGTCATAAACTATTTTTAATTTCTTAGGTAAGTTTATATTATTAGTTAATAGGTTTATGTAAGCGTCTTCAATTTCAACATTAGATACTGTACCATTGCCATTTACAAAGTCTTTATTAGTAATAATATCATATATTTCCATAACACTACTACCACAGGCATTACTAATACCGTCAAATGAGAACTTAAAGCCATTATATTCTTTTGGATTGTGGGAAGCAGTTATCATTACACTACAATTTACATCAAAATAATTGCTAGCGTAGTAGCACATTGGCGTACTGGCAAGACCAAGTCGGTAGACATTAATTCCTGATTCAACTAGTCCTTTGACTAAATTTTCTTCTAGTTCGACAGATGATAATCTATTGTCATAAGCAACAACGGTTTTAGTAATATTTAATTTATGCATTTTACTACCTAGCCCACGACCGATTAGGTAAGCAATATCGCCATTTAAGTCAGTACCATATATTCCTCTTATATCGTATTCTCTAAACATATTTTTATTTAATTTCATTTATATCCCTCTTTCTTTAAACTATCCTCTTGGATGGTATAATTTATAATTTTCTCTTAATATATCATTTGATACATTAGTATATATTTGTGTAGTAGATAAATTACTGTGTCCGAGCATCATTTGGATACTACGTAAATCAGCACCATTATTGAGTAAATGAGTGGCAAATGAGTGCCTTAACATATGGGGTGAAATATTTTTATCAATACCTACTTTAATACATTGTTCTTTTAGCATTTTAAAGAAACCTTGTCTAGTAATAGTATTACCATGATTATTTAAAAATAGTGATTCACATAGTCTGTTTTTTGCTAATTTATCACGATATTCATTTAAATAAATACTAAGATAATTACAGGCTACATCACCAATAGGGACAATTCTTTCTTTACTACCTTTACCAATACATCTAACAAACTTTTTCTCTAAGTTAACACTATTAATATCTAAATTAACTAATTCACTAACTCGAAGACCAGTCGCATACATAAGTTCTAGCATAGCTTTATTACGATAGTCATAGGCACTTACTAGGCTAACATTAAGTAATTTATCTATTTCTTCAATGGTTAAAATAGTTGGCAACTTTTTATAATATTTAGGCATTTCAATATCATCAATAATATTTTTCATTTGATAGTGTTTATTTAGAAATATATAAAATGATTTAAGAGAAGATATTTTTCTAGCAACACTATAAACACTATATTTTTCTTTATCGAGATAGTCTAAATAATTATAGATATCTTCTTTAGTGATAGATGTTATACTTTTATTTATATATTTTAAGAATAACATTATATCTTCACAATAAGAAAATATTGAATTATCAGATAAGTGTTTTTCTGATAATAAGTAAGTTTGATATTTCATAATAAATTCTATATTTTTATCATTATTCATTCTATCATATCCTAACTATTTACTATTTAATTATACCATAAATATTTAATTTTAAATAGTATTTGATAATTAATTAATATTAGTTTATAATGAATATATATTGAAAGGAATTATTGTTATGAATGAATTATTATCTATTAAGTTAAGGCCTAAATCATTAGATGATGTAATTGGGCAAGAACATTTAGTAAGTAAGGGTAAGATATTATATAATTTAGTTAAGAATAAGAAGTTATTTTCTATGATATTATATGGACATCCGGGTATTGGGAAGACTTCGATTGCTTTAGCTATTGTTAATGAGTTAGATGTTAGGTATCGTACTTTAAATGCTGTTATTAATAATAAGAAAGATTTTGATGTGGTTGTTGAAGAAGCTAAAATGTATAATGGTATAGTGTTAATTATGGATGAAATTCATCGTTTAAATAAAGATAAGCAAGATTTATTATTACCATACTTAGAGAGTGGTTTAATTACTTTAATTGGAATGACGACAGCTAATCCATATCATTCAATTAATCCGGCTATTAGGAGTCGTTGTCAGTTATTTGAACTGCATGATTTAACTTATGATAATATTATTACTGCTTTAAATAAGGCTATTACATCAGGATATTTAGAGGGTATTAAGATAGATGATAGTACTATTGATTATATAGCTAAGGTATCTGGTAGTGATTTAAGATATGCTTATAATATTTTAGAGATTGCCTATTACTCTGCTAATGATGGGGAGATTACTTTAGAACTTGTCAAGAATATTAATAATAAGCCTAATGTTATTCATGATAAGAATGGTGATGGGTACTATGACTTACTTAGTGCTTTTCAGAAGTCTATTCGTGGTAGTGATGTTAATGCGGCAGTATATTACTTAGCAAGATTACTTAATGGGGATGATTTAGAGGCTGTATGTCGCCGGTTAGCGGTAATTGTATATGAAGATATTGGTCTTGCTAATTCAGCAATGGGGCCTAAAGTAATGGCTGCTATTGAGTCAGCTTTAATGCTTGGTTTGCCGGAAGCGAGAATTCCTTTAGCAGCAGTAGTAATTGAGTTGGCACTTAGTCCTAAGTCTAATTCAGCTGAAATGGCTATTGATAAAGCTTTTGCGGATATTCAGACAGGTAATATGGGAAATATTCCTAAACATTTAATTAATGGAAATCCTGATTATAAATATCCTCATAATTATAAGAATTCTTATGTTAAGCAACAATATTTACCTGATAAAATAAAAGATAGTGTTTATTACTATCCAAAGAATAATAAGAACGAAAATGTTTTAAAGTCTGTGATGGATAATTTAAGTAAAATAAAAGACTCTTAGTTTTTAGGCTAAGGGTCTACTTTTTTTCAAAGTATTATCACTACAATAAGTATTAGCATAATCTGCTAAATAGTCAATAGCATCTAATTTTTCTTTTAAACTAATATTACTATCTTGTAACATTTTTCTATAATTAGATATTATTTCATAGATATTTTTTCTATTAGCAACTGGGATGCATAATTGGTCATAGTATGAGATAATTTGATTTCTTAAATTGACATATCTATAGATAACGTTTTCATTTATGGCTCTTTCTTTGAATGAGCAGAATGATGATACTTCAGTTTTTTCTTTGATAAGAGCATTATCAATATTGTCAACTTCTTTATTACTAACTTTTATCCCATCTAAATAATTATTAAAACTATTTAATAAACCATCTAGGTAAGCAATATCTTCACGTGTAAGTTTTCCACTATCAATCATAGCATCTATAATACTTGTATATGTACTAAATAAGGTATTTTTATCATCTAATTTATCTAAAGCGATTTGATAATTAGTTAAATTTTTTAGATAGTTATCATGATTGATAGTAAGGATTTTTTCTTTAAATAGTTGCATATAATCTATTCTTTTTTTCTTCAATATATAGGCAAATTTATCTTTGATTTTATCTAATTTAGCAATTAATTCTTTTTTATTTGTATGGGGACTACCATTGTGAGAATGTTTCAGGAATTCACTAATAAAAGTTACATCACTAAGATGATCACGACGTTTTGATAAATCAATCTCATCTTCGACTATTGTAGCGGATTGTTTACCTAAATAGTCCGTTATAATTCGTTCTGCACTAGGAAATCTTCTTGTTGCATCAATAATTGTCTTTGCCTTTGATATATATTCATTCTTGATATCAATTCTACTTTTACATGATTGTTCATAGTATATTTCTTTGATTTTCTTTTTTAAATCACTTATTTTAATGCCTAATTGGCTATTATCAATATTAAATTTTTCATCTAAATCTCTTTTTTCTAATCCTGATATAAAGCTTTCTAATGTATCATCATCAATGCCATTAGTGATAAGCCCTGCTACTATGTTAGATTCTACCTCAATGTGGCGAATATCATTAAGACATCTTTCATATTCATCTTCATATGAGTTTAATAACTTTTCACTATCTTTAGTGAGACCTTCTTTTTCTAATAAATAATAGTATTTATACAGAATATCATATTGTTTAAGTAAATATTGTTGTTGAATTCTTTCATATATTCTTTCATATCGATATATTGGCTTTTGCAAATTAATATATAATTGTTCTAACACTGCTGAACCTAATAAATCTACACTTCTTTTAGCGTATGCTGCATTCATTTCCTTAGTCGATGGAATATAGCCAGATGTAAAGCCTAAACTAGATAAAGAAGATTTATACATTCCTCCAACTTTACTATCTTCACTAAAAATACTTAACCTACTCATTACTATCGTCTCCTATCATAAATTAATTATATCTAATTAAACTTTTTGTGTCAATTATTTATAATTGAATTAATTACAAAAGATGAAAGTAATAAACCAGCTGTTGAGGGTACAGTACTAATTGAAGATATAGTTTTTTCATTAATCTTTTTAGGTTGTTCTTTGGAGCAGACAACATATACTTTTTTATTTATTTTTTCATCTTTAACATATTTTCTTAATATTTTAGCAATTGGATCATAACTAGTTTTATCTAGTGTAGTTATTTCTAGTTTAGAAGGTTCTAATTTATTACCAGTTCCCATTGAGGCAATAAAACCTATCTTATTTAGATATGTATATTTAATTAATTCTTTTTTAACCATGATAGTGTCACAGGCATCGATAATATAATCTATTTTATAATTCTTTAGGGTATCATATAGATTATCTTTAGTTAAATATTTATCAATTGTTGTGACTTGGCATTCAGGGTTAATTAAGTTAATTCTTTTTTGCCATTCTAAAGTCTTTTTCATACCAATATTACTAGTGTTAGATATTAGTTGTCTATTTATATTAGTTATATCAATGATATCATAATCCACTAAAATTATATTACCTATACCGGCTCTTGTAAGGGATTCAACAACATATCCCCCTACTCCACCTAGTCCTATTACCATAACAGTACTAATTTTTAATTTATTATAATTATTTATTCCTATTAATTTTATTTCTCTATCAAACATAAATACACCTCTTTTAGACATGAAAAAACCCGGAGAATCGATACTGGTAGATAAAACCCGCGCGTATATCACACAGGTGGGTAATCACAACAAGTTAATTAGGATTCTTATTAAGAAATAAGCCTTCAACACATAACAAGTATTAGATTCCCTAAATATATCTTTAGTCGGTTTTAAATTGAGTTGTCGCATCCTCTAGGTATCTTAAGTATATCATATTAACTATTTAATTGTCTATAGTTTTAAATCTACTTTACATTAACTTT
>DJPK01000002.1:0-3890 GCA_002438545.1 Caryophanales bacterium UBA6414 | reverse complement strand
AAAAGCCTTAAGGATAGTCTCAGGACATAAATAATTAATCTCTTATTTTAATATGAGTTTCACGTAATTGTTTTTCAAATACTTCACTTGGGCAACCCATCATGGCATCTGAACCATTAGCAGACAATGGGAAGGCAACCATTTCACGAATATTTTCTTCATCTTTTAATAGCATTAGTATTCTGTCGATACCAGGAGCCATTCCAGCATGCGGTGGAGCACCATAACTGAAGGCTGTATATAAAGATGGGAATTTTGATTTAACTACTTCTTCATCATAACCAGCTAACTCGAAGGCTTTCTTTAATATTTCAGGGCTATGATTTCTAACACCACCACTAGCCATTTCATAACCATTACATACAAAGTCGTATTGGTATGCTAAAATATCAAATGGGTTCTTATTTTCTAGGGCTTCTAAGCCGCCTTGAGGCATTGAGAATGGGTTATGTGAGAATTCAATACTACCATCTTCTTCATTCTTTTCATAGAATGGAAAATCATTTATGATACAGAACTCGTATTTATCTTTATCAATTAGATCTAGTTCTTGACCTAATTTAGTACGTAATAAGCCAGCATATTTATTAACATTATTAGTGTCTGAGATAATAAATAGTGTATCTTCAGATTCTAGATTTAGAGTGTTAATTAATTCACTTCTAATATCATCAGTTAAGAACTTATCAAGAGATGATTTGAATGTTTTATCTTCGTTAACTTTGATATATCCAAGCCCGGAAGCTCCAAGTGATTTAACATATTCTTCGATATTTTTATACCAAGAGTTAGATTTATTTAATTTAGATACTTTAATGCCTCTAATAGCTGAATTTGCAAATGGTGCGAATGTTGATTTAGATAAAATATTAGTTAAGTCGACAATTATTAATGGATTTCTTAAATCGGGTTTATCAGAACCATACTTTAACATTGCTTCACTATAAGGTATTCTTCTAAAAGGTGCGGGGCTTACTTTTTTATTACCGAATTTAGTAAATACATCATAAAATACTTTTTCACCGACTAGATAAACATCTTCATCAGTAGCAAAAGACATTTCAAAGTCTAATTGATAAAATTCTCCATATAATCTATCACTTCTTGGATCTTCATCACGAAAACAAGGTGCTATTTGGAAGTATTTATCAAAGCCTGATACCATAAGTAATTGTTTAAATATTTGTGGAGCTTGTGGTAGAGCATAAAACTTACCTTTAAACTTACGTGATGGCACGATAAAGTCTCTTGCTCCTTCGGGAGATGTTGCTGTTATGATTGGGGTTTGAATTTCTGTGAAATTCATACTCTTCATAATTCTTCTTAATTCATCAATTACTTTAGTTCTAAATAATATATTTTCATGTACTTCACTATTTCTTAAATCTAGATAACGATATTTAAGTCTTGTATCTTCAGTTGAATCTTTAGAATGATTAATTTCAAATGGAAGAACACTAGCACATTTACCTAGTACATCAATAGTTTTAAGAACTATTTCTATTTCACCAGTCTTCATATTTTTATTAACCATGTCTTCTGTTCTAGCTCTGACAGTACCAGTGATGCTAACTGTACTTTCTCTTGTTAAATCATTTAGCATAGATGAATCTTCACTAATTACTTGAACTATTCCTGTTTCATCTCTTACTGTTATAAAACTTAGACTACCTAAATTTCTAATAGAGCCTACCCACCCGGCTATTCTAACTTCTTTTCCTATTTCATTTTTACTTACATTACCGCAATAAATATTTCTATATATGTTTGCCATATTATCTACTCCTTTTCCATAAAAAAATACACTAAAAGATATATATAAGGACGACTAATGCCGCGGTACCACCTTATTTCACCTACTAGTGCACTTTATTTCTATATCGCGAAACCGTTTCTAAATAGTTGTTATTTGTCACTTAATAACTTAGAAAGCAATTATATTATAGTATTTAATTAGTTAATTTGTCAATATCTTACCTGATAAAATATTTTTTAATTATCATATAATGTATCAAAAATATCGCCAGTAATATTTATAATATCAGTCATTGGTATAACCATATTATCATTAAACTTTATTATTTCATTAACGATATCAATTCTTTTTATTGTTCCTTGTTTAGTTAGGTATTTGCCACCTTCTTTTTTAGAATCTTTAACAAAGTAAGTGATGGATATATTAGGGTTTTCTTTAATATGATTGTTTAAATAATTTAATTTAGCATTAAGCATTTCCCGTAGGCCATCATCAATATCAATTCTTTTATCTGTAATTCGGGCAGTTTCTTTTATTTCGCTATCATAGCCGGTCAGAGCGGCAAAGGGTGAAAATTGACTAGCACGGGATTCAATGCTTAAATGATTATGATTAGATGGTGGGCGTTTTAAATTAATAATATCAGCATAATTATTCATCCACGATGACCTCCTACTTGTTCGTTACGATCTTTTTGAGTAGAACCTTCTTCTAGATTCATGCCTTTTAGAATAGCATTTTTACCATATTTATTTTTAATATCTAGAAGGGTTCTTTGAATTTTTCTTTCTTCTACTTCATTATGGAGTTCTTGTTCTTTTTCTTTATTTATCGCACTAGTATTACTAAATAAATCTAGCTGTTTAGTGATTACGACATTATCTTGGCAGTTTTCGTTAACGACATCACAGGCAGTTAAATTAATTCTTTTGATGAGTAAATGGCGATTAACAATTTTATCATATAATTTCATTACTTCGTTAGTGATAATACTAGTTGATGATGTACGATGGTCAATATTGGCAGTACCGTGAGCATGTTTAGGTATACTTCGGCCATAATTATCAGTGATTATTTCACCATGATATAGACTGGCTATTTGGGGGTTAAGTAGGTTTTCAACATCATAACCAATAGTTAAGACAAATTGATTAGATATGAGATGTTTATCTACTAAGTCAAGAGTAAGACTATCAACCATTTCTCTAACGACAAGTTTGGCTTTATTATAGTCATAAGCACAGTGTAATACTTGACCAGAAGAGATACTATTTCTTAGAGGTTTATAATTTTTAGCATCACTTATAGTACATGGTTCGTAGCCCCAAGCATGGTCAATTAATGGTTCAGCATTAACACCAAATAATTTAAATAATAAGTCTTCATTAACGAGAGATGTTCTAGCAATATCACCCATTGTATATATACGATTATCTTCTAACTTTTTAGCGTATCCCCTACCAACACGCCAGAAATCCGTGAGTGGTCGATGACTCCATAGTTCTTTTTTATATAGTTCTTCATTAAGGTAAGCCATTCTAACACCATATTCATTAGGTTTCATTTTCTTAGCCATAATATCCATTGCTACTTTAGCTAGATACATATTAGTACCAATACCAGCAGTAGCAGTAATACCGGTTGTTTTATAGACTTCACTAATTATCTTCACTACTAATTCTGATGCAGTCATTTTATAGAACTTTAGATAATTAGTAATATCACAAAATACTTCATCAATAGAGTACACTAAGATATCTTCTTCAGCAATATATTTTAGATATATGTTATAGATAGCAGTACTATATTTCATATATAAACGCATACGGGGCGTGGCTTTAATAAAGTCTAGTTCTAGGCTGTTATTCTTTTTTATTTCAGAATCTAGATATGATTTCTTGGTAAAGGGACGGTATTTATTATTTTTTCTTCTTTGATAATTTACTTCTCTGACTTTTTGGATGGCTTCAAATAAGCGACATCTTCCGGACAAGCCATATGATTTAAGAGATGGTGAGACAGCGAGACAGATTGTTTTAGCAGTTCTAGCTTCATCGGCTACTACTAAATTAGTATCTAGAGGATCTAGCCCCCTTTCAACACATTCGACTGAGGCATAAAAACTTTTTAAATC
>DJPK01000035.1 GCA_002438545.1 Caryophanales bacterium UBA6414 | reverse complement strand
TTAAACCTCCTTCTTAATGTTTACATCTAATTTGTTATATGGTATTTCAATGTTATTATTATCTAGTGTTTTCTTTATTAGGGCTAATACTTTTCTTTTAACACCGAAATGAGTATAAGGCTTACATTCAATTGCTATTTGATATATTATTGAAGAACTAGCTAGTTCATTAAGTCCTAGTAATTCATAGTTAACAACATTATCTATTTTTAAGATATCCTTTTGTAAGTCTTTTAATAATTTTTCTAGAACATCTAAGTCGGTTTGATATGATACCGGAACATCAATAACTAGCATAGTATTATTATTACTATAATTTATTACTTCAGTAAAACTACTATTAGATATTACTTTAACTTCTCCGGTATAAGACTTTATTTTAGTGCTCATAAGTCCTAGAGAGATTACTTCTCCTTTAAAACCATTTATTTCTATAATATCGCCAATTGAATATTTATCATCAAATATTATTAAGATTCCTGCTAGAAAGTCTTTGATAATATCTTGAAAAGCAAGGCCTATTACGGCAGCAGCTATTCCTAGAGAAGCTATTATTTTACTAGTATCAATACCATATACTCCTAATATTGATAGAATAATAAATGCGGTAAGTAAATATTTAATAATATTTTTAACTAGTGAAATAATAGTATCATTTCTTTTACTAACTATTTTCTTTCTTTTTTTACTTTCGTTCCATACTTTAGTTATTATTTTAGAAAATATATTATAGATAATAAGTCCTAAAACAGCATATATTAGTGGTTGATAAAACTTTTCTGATAAGAAAAACTTCATATACTTCATTCCCTTCTTAAATAAAATTTATTAATATTTCATTAGATATATAAAAATATTTATCACTTATTCTTAGATAATTATTAGATACTTCTAATTTACCTTCTTTAATAAGAGAGATAACTACTTTATTATCTAGTAAGTTTTCATGATATCTATCTTGATAATTTGTAAGATTAATACCTTCTAATTTTCTAAATCCTAAGATAATAGTATTTTGTTTTTGAATATCAATATCTTCATAGATACTATTATCTAAATATATATCTTTTAAGTATTTAGATATGTTTTTGGTATTAGTTAAGCGATAGTTATTTAGATAACTGACTGCTGATAAGCCAAAGCCATAATATTCTTCATTATTCCAATAGACTAAGTTATGTTTAGATTCATAGTGCGGTTTAGCATAATTACTTGTTTCATAATGAATATAACCGTGTTTCTTTAGAGTATCATTTATATATTTATACATATTATAATCAATATCTTCATCGATATATTCTCTTTTATTTATTGAAAACATAGTATTATCCTCAATAATTAGACTATAGTAAGATAAGTGTGGAATATCTAATTTTAAGTAATTATCTAAATCTTCTTTAATAATATTAATATCACTATTTATACCATACATTAGGTCAATATTAATATTATTTATATTATTTTCTTTAAGCATATTTACTACTTTAAATACCATATCTTTATTGTGATCACGATTTAGTTCTTTAATTATTTTATCATTAAAACTTTGTACACCAATGCTTACTCTATTTACCCCATATTCTTTTAATAATTTAATTTTATCAAGTGATAATGATTCAGGATTAACTTCAATAGTAAACTCTAGCTCATTAGATACTTTAAATATTTTAGTTATATTAAGCAATCTTTTTAATTCAGCGTAAGATAAACTACTAGGAGTACCTCCTCCAATATAGAGAGAGGATATTATTTCATTTTGATACCTAGTTTTAATTTCTTTTTCTAAATTATCTAAATAGTTAGATATAATTTTAGGGTTATAATACATTTTACAGAAATCACAGTAAGAACATATATTATTACAAAATGGAATATGAATATATACTGCTTTCATATTAATCTATTTTCCAATCTATTTCTTTCATATTATTTTTTCTTAAGAATTCATTAGTTCTAGAGAATGGTTTACTACCAAAGAAACCGGAATATGCAGAAAATGGTGATGGATGTGGTGAAGTGATAACTAAATGAATGGGATTAGTAATATATTTAGCTTTACTTTTAGCAAAATTACCCCATAAGATAAATACTACAGGAGTGGTTTTTTCATTTACTTTTTTAATTACTTCATCGCTAAATTGTTCCCAACCAATATTTTTATGACTTGCGGGCTTATCTTTTTCAACAGTAAAGACACTGTTTAGAAGTAATACTCCTTCTCTAGCCCATTTTTCTAAGTCTCCATTAGTGGATACAGTAATACCTAAATCATTATATAATTCTTTATAAATGTTTTGAAGTGATGGTGGTAATCTTACTCCTTTAGATACTGAGAAAGAAAGACCATTAGCTTCGTTAATACCATGATATGGATCTTGACCTAAAATAACTACTTTAACATTATCATAATCAGTTAGTTTAAAGGCTCTCAAAATATTACTTTTAGGTGGGAAGATAGTTTTTTCACGATATTCCTTATTAATAAACATCGCAATATCTTTAAAATAATCTTTTTGATATTCATCTTTTAATATTTCATCCCAACTATTACCTATCATTCATAATCACCTCGACTTGGACATGGACTAATTTCTTCTTTAGGGGTAACTGTTACTTTACCATCATTATATTTGACTATTATTGTGCAATTACTTATATCTTCTTTAGTCATTGGGTTTATTAAATTATCATCTTTATTATTTGATGTTAAATAACCATTACTAACTAATTTACCTAAAGTTATTTCTTCAGTATATGGACAGTTATTACCATAATAACATTCTTGATAATATGTTTCACTAGCTTTTTTTATTTTATCTACTAAAAATTGATAGTTTTTCTTCTTAGTATTATTTAGTACTGTTATGATAGAATAAGATGATATTCCTACAATAATTGCTAATATAACGATAGTACCTAATAATTCTACTAGAGTAAATCCTTTATTATTCATTACTTATACCTCCTTGATATCGTTAAATCAATTATACTATGAAGAAGAGAAAAAGTAAATTAAACCTAGTAAAAAAAATGTATGACTTGCATACATTAGTTATGAATATTTCTTAGTATCTATTAAAATTATATCATCACCTATTTTAACAATTTGTTGCCAGTTAACTGTTCTTTCTTCATTAGCAGTAAATCTTTTAAGTTTTCTTTCTTCTACTATTAAACTTTTTACTGTACCTTCTTGAGATACTACTACATCAATAATAATTCCTATTCTTTTACCACTATTAATATCTATTATTTCTTTTTTTTGTAATTCAGATAAGTACATACTTACCTCCCTACTAGATTATATGTTATTTAACTAATTTTTTTATAGTATTAATTGCATTTTTTTCTATTCGTGATATTTGAGCTTGACTAATTCCTAGTTCACTAGCTATTTCCATTTGGGTTTTACCAATAATAAATCGATCATTTAGTACTTGTTGTTCTCTTATACTTAGTTTATTAATAGCTTTTTCAACAGACATTCTAGTTTCTAGATTAGCATCATCTTTTTTATCCGCTATTTGGTCAAATAAATAGATAGTATCGCCACCATCGTTATATATTGGTTCATACATACTAACTGGTTCGCGTAATGATTCGATAGCATTTACTACTTCATATTCAGAGACTCCTAATAATTCTGCTATTTGTTTATTAGTAGGTTCTTTACCATCACTAGTGGTTAATTCTTCTTTTAATTTTAATGTTTTATATGCAATATCTTTAATACTTCTAGATATTCTAAGAGAGGAATTATCTCTTAAATACCTTTTTATTTCTCCTACTATCATCGGGCAAGCATAAGTTGATAATTTTACATCATAGGATGTATCAAAATTATCAATGGCTTTGACTAGTCCTAGACATCCTACTTGAAATAAGTCATCTAAATTATCTGTTTTATTATAAAACTTTTTTAATATAGACAATACTAATTTCATATTACCTTCGATTAATTCATCACGAGCAAAGGGATCCCCTTCATTCATCTTTTTAAATAATTCTATTGTTTCTTGATTATTTAATACTTTAATATTCGCAGTATTCACGCCACAAATTTCTACTTTATGACGTGCCATATATTATCTCCTTTCAAGATAATATTGGTATTATTTTATTAATTTTATGCAAGAAAAGAATTTAAATC
>DJPK01000056.1 GCA_002438545.1 Caryophanales bacterium UBA6414 | reverse complement strand
TCAGTATGATATATCATAACACGTCCATCATCTTCTAAATCTACTTTAACAGCACGATCATCATTTACTGAAACAACATTACTACATTCTTGAATAATCTTAGTAATAGTTTCTCCTCCACGTCCGATAACATCTTTAATCTTTTCAGGTTTAATAGTAAAGATGCATGTTTTAGGAGCATATTTAGATACTTCTTTACGAGGTTCTGGTATTTGTGCTTCAATAACATCTAATATTTGTAATCTAGCCTTTTTAGCTTGCTCTAAAGCTTCTTTTAATATTTCTCTATTAATACCTGTAATCTTTATATCCATTTGTAATGCTGTAATACCATTTCTAGAGCCTGCTACTTTAAAGTCCATATCTCCTAAATGGTCTTCCATACCTTGAATATCAGTAAGTACAGTATAATCTTCGCCACTAGTAATTAATCCCATCGCAATACCTGCAACTGGAGTCTTAATAGGAACACCTGCAGCCATTAAAGCCATACATCCAGCACATATTGTTGCTTGTGATGAAGAACCATTAGATTCTAATATTTCAGAAACTACTCTAATAGTATATGGGAACTCATCTTCAGAAGGAATTACATAAGATAATGCTCTTTCTCCTAAAGCTCCATGTCCTATTTCTCTTCTTCCTGGAGAACCATATCTACCAGTTTCACCTACTGAAAATGCTGGGAAATTATAATGTAACATAAATCTCTTTTCATCTTCAATACTAAGTCCATCTAATACTTGATGTTCTCCTAAAGCCCCTAAAGTTACTGTTGCTAAACTTTGCGTTTGACCTCTTGTAAACATAGCACTACCATGTGTTCTAGGTAATATATCAATAGCAGTTGATAATGGTCTTATTTCATCCATTCTTCTACCATCAGCTCTTGTATGTTCTTTAACAACAATATTTCTAAATATTTCATACTCTATTTCATTAAATACTAATAATACTTTAGTAATTAATTCTTGATAATCATTAGGTTTCATAACATCTTCATATAATTCTTTATATTTATTTGTTAAATCTTCCTTTATCTTATCAATAGCAGCATACTTTTCTAACTTATCTTTAATACGTAATGATGTATCAATTCTATCACGACAGAACTCATCAACTTCTTGTTTCAAATTATCATCTATTTCAAGTTTAGGATATTCCATCTTTTCAACGCCAATTTCTTTAATAATTTCTTCTTCAAAACTAATTAATTCTTTAATAGCCTCATGTCCAAACATTAAAGCTTCTAGCATATCTTGTTCTGATACTTCTCTAGCACCTGCTTCAACCATATTAATAGCTTCTTTAGTACCAGCTACTGTAAGATCAATATCTGATACTTCTAATTCAGCAACTGTTGGATTAATAACAAATTCTCCATTAACTCTACCCACTTTAACTGCTGCTATTGGTCCATTAAATGGTATCTTACTAATAGATACTGCTAATGATGAACCTAATAATGCTGTTAATTCTGGAGAATTATCTTTATCTACTGATAAAACTGTATTAACTACTTGTACTTCATTTCTAAAATCTTCCGGAAATAAAGGTCTAAGTGGTCTATCAATCATTCTAGCAGCAAGTGTTGCCGCATCTGTTGGTCTACCTTCTCTTTTAATAAATCCTCCTGGAATCTTACCAACTGAATATAACTTTTCATTATATAATACCATTAAAGGAAAGAAATCAGATAATAAGTTAGCAGTAGGTGCTACAACAGCAGTTGATAATATTACTGTATCACCATATCTAACTAATACTGCACCATGTGCTTGCTTAGCCATTTCACCATGTTCTACTACTATTTCTCTTCCTCTAAAATTAAAATTAAATACTTTCTTCATATATTACTCCTCTCTACTCTCAGTATTTATTTTTGCCAATTTAAAGGCACCCAAAAAAGAGTGCCTACTTTTCATTAACCTATTTTCTTAATCCTAAACTACTAACTACTTCACGATATTTCTTAACATCATTCTTTAGTAAGTAATTTAATAAACTTCTTCTTTTACCAACTTTAATTAAAAGTCCTCTTTTAGAATGTTTATCTTGTTTATTATTCTTTAAGTGTTCTGTTAATTTGTTGATTTCTTCAGTAAGAATAGCAATTTGTACTTCAGGAGATCCTGTATCTTTGTCATCTCTTCTGTACTTAGTTATAATCTTACTCTTTTCGTCTTTTGTTAAAGCCATTATATTTCCTCCTTTATTTATTTTTCACCTTATTCATAGTATTCGTAAGGAGTACGTAATACCAAGAACAGGAACAATATAATTGTACACTATAAATATTATTTATGCAATAACTTTTACTTAATTTTACCTAAATAATACTTCTTTTTACCTCTTTTAACAATAACATAAGTATTATCTATTAAATATTTACTATCAATAACTGTATCTGTATCATTTATTTTTATACCATTTATCGTAATAGCATTTCCCCCAATAAACTCTTTAGCTTCTCTTTTACTACTACATACTCCCATAGTTATTAAGAAATCTACTACATTAGTATCGATAGTTATATCCTTAACTTCTTCTCCTTTAAATACTTCTTCTATTTCTTCTTTAGTTAAACCATCAAACTTATTGTTAAATAAAGCATCAGTTAATTTAAGTGCTCTTTCATATTCTTCCTCACCACGTAAATCTGTAACAACACACTTAGCTAACATCTTTTGAGCCTTTCTTAAATGTGGTTCTTTATTATGTTCTTCTATTGTATTCATTATTTCTTCAGGTGTTAAGAAAGTAAATACTTTTAAATA
>DJPK01000030.1 GCA_002438545.1 Caryophanales bacterium UBA6414 | reverse complement strand
TTGACCTTCTATACTTGTGAATTCAAGGCTATCAGCATTAGCAAGAGTAGTTGAAACACTATTTCCTATTAGATTATCTATTTCAATTAAATTATCAGCACATTCATTTAGTTTATTACATATTATTGTTTTATGCATAGTATATTCATTAAATTTATTTACAAGAACTGTTTTAAAGTTTGCTAGTGAAGTGCAAGAGCCTGTTGCAAAAGAATTAACTTTATTAAAAGCTGCTTCGTTGTCAGCAAAAGCACTATTTACTTTAGTAGCACCACTTTTTAGTGAATCTGTTTCGACTTGACTTATATAGTTGTCTATGAAATATATATCTATATTAAGTATAATTGATTAGCACTAATTATACAATACTTTTTGTGTTAAATAATGTAAAGTATCTGACTTTGCATTTATATTTATATATGATATACTATCTTTAAGAGAGTGATATAATGGATAGTAATAGAAAAAAAGATATAATTAATTCAAGTAAGGGGGACTTTATAAATTTTTTAAGTAATGATACTAGTGAAGATATAATTCAAGTATTTGATGATGAAGGTATTAATTATTTAAAACAATATAATGATATTGAAGGTAGAATAGCATATATTTTAAGTTGGTCTAAATATGCTAATGAATTATTTTATAATAATAATTTTTTAGATTTATTTTTAAATACGGATATTTCTAGTTATTATGCAACACTTTCAGTATTAGATAGTAATGTATGTGATTTAATTGTAAATAGATGTTTTGAACTTAACAAAGATGTTGACTATATAAGTAGGTTAATTAGTTATTTTAGTAGAGATTATAAGTTGAAGTTTATTGATAGATTTGATTATCCTAATGATTTAATATATGAAATGTTTAAAAGAAATACAGAACTATTAGGTAAAAAAATACTTGAAAAATATAATATAGATTTATTATCACATGATATATCAATTAGAAGAGTAGTTGCTGCCGGGAAGGAATTAGCATTTAAAGATATGGCTAAGAGAAATGATGTCTCATATACTAGTGGTGATGTAGCAACTTTCTATTTATCATCTGATTTACTTAATAAAAATGTAGCAGAACATTTATGGAATAGTTTAAATGTATATGAATATAGATTTTTAATTAATGATACTTATTTTTGTGGTGATCCATCTGTTTTGAATAGATATGCTAAAGTTAGAGAAGAAGAACTTATATCAAGTATTGGCTATATTGAACCTTATAAAAATATAATAGATATGATTACAAAGTTATATAATTTAGATGCTAATTCTAATGAGTATTATGATATTTTTAGAAAGCTATGTAAAGAAATGCATATTTTTGGGAATGAATATTTTGTTCTTAGAAGGCTTTTAGCTGATGGAGAATATGATAAAGCAATTGAGTTAATAAATAAATTATTAAATGAGAAAAAGTCTGACTATATAATAGATTATCATTTTGAAGAAAATTATTATAATATTATGTATGATTTAAGAGAGTTATTAGATTTTTATTATGCTGGTAATATAAGTATTCCAGAAGATAGATTATATCTTTATCAACAAATAGCCAATATAGATAATTTATCAAATCAAGAAAAAATAGAATTACATAATATGCTTAAAAATTATAATATGATAGAAGTATTTTATGATGATATGGCATTTGCTAGAAAGAAAGTCAGAGAAGCTTTAAAAGATTATGCAATGGTTAAAGATGAATTAGAGGGTTATAAAGATGATGAGTTATCACAAGAATATGGCGTTGATGTTTATAATATTGAAGATAATCCTTTCTTTGCGCTTGTTAAGACTGGGATAAGGACAGATGATAAGTTACCTGTTGGGCACTCTTATTCTTTAGTTGGTAATGGTTGTATATCTGTTTTTGGTGGGGCATATAATTCAGATACGTTTGTTTATGATTCATCTGATTTAAATCCAGAACAAGTTGTTCATATATTTCCAAGAGATTCTTATACTATGTATAAACCATTTAGTTTTACTGATAAAGCAACAAATAGAGTAGAGCAGTTAATAATGCCAGATGAGATGCTATATGAAAGTAAACTTTATAATGAAATATTAATATTAGAAAAAGGTAGAGAACATACTGATATAGATTCTAAAATACCTAAGTTAAAAAGAATTGCTTTATATTGTGTTGATCAAATAACTAGTAAAGATGTTAAAGCAGCTAAAATAAATGGTGTTGGAATAATGCTTATTAATTCTAAAAAGTTTAATAAAGGTATGGAGATGCCGGCTAGTGTATATAGACATTTTGGTAGAGATAATTATCATGAATATAAGTATATGCAAAATGGTAATTATAGTGAGGTTGAAGAACATAGAAAAAGTAGATAGAATTATGTGGGTACTAAATAATATAGTAAAATAATATAAATATTTATAGGAGGATATGATAAGATGAATAATAATTTAGTAGTATATTTTTCTTGTAGTGGTGAGACTAAGAAGGTAGCTGAGGAACTTAAGAAAGCATTAAATTGTGATATATTTGAGATAGTTCCGGAGACATTATATACAGATAGAGATTTAGATTGGAATGATAAGAATAGTCGTTCAACAATAGAGATGGATGATGAAAGTTGTCGACCAAGAATAAGAAATAGAATTGATGATATAGATAAGTATGATACTATTTATTTAGGGTTTCCTATATGGTGGTATACAGCACCTAGAATAATAAATACTTTTTTAGAAAGTTATGATTTTAGCAATAAGAAAATAATCTTATATTGTACTTCAGGTGGTAGTTCAATAGATAAGACTTATAATGATTTAAAGAATAGTTATCCTGATATAGATTTTATAAAGGGTAGTAGATTATATAGTAATAGTGATATGGATAGTTTTGTTAATAATGTAAAGTAAATATTAGGAGTTATTATGAGAGAAGTAAAGATTAAGGGTATATATAAACATTTTAAGGGAGATTATTATATCGTAGAGGATATTGCTAATGATTCAGAGACTTGTAAGAAAGTAGTTATATATCGAGCTTTATATGGTGATGGGCAACTATGGGTAAGACCAATGGATTCTTTTTTGAGTGAAGTAGATCATGAGAAGTATCCTAATGTTAAACAGAAATATCGTTTAGAATTACAGAGTATTGATAGTGTAGCAAAATTATTTAAGTAAAGGTACATTAAATAGTATCTTTTTTCTTTTTTCTTGTGTTATAATTATAGTAGATAGATAGCTAAAGGAGAATAAGGATGAATAATAAGAGGTTAATGATTAAACTTAGTGGAGAGGCATTAAGTGGTAGTAAAGGTTTTGGTATTGATAATGATGTCGTAGAAGATATTTGTAGAAAAATAATTAAACTTCATAACTATTATCAAATAGTAATAGTAGTAGGTGGGGGTAATTATTGGCGTGGAAGAACTAATCGTCGGATGGATAGAGTACGTGCAGATAATATTGGAATGCTTGCTACTAATATGAATAGTTTAGTATTACAAGACAAGTTTATAGAACTTGGAGAAAAGGTAGTAGTACAAAGTGCTATTGAGATGAATAAGATTATTAAGTTTGTAAACATTGATGATGCTAATGAGAGTATTAATAATGGTAGTATTGTAATATTTGGTGGTGGAACAGGTAATCCTTTATTCTCAACTGATACAGCAGCGGCTATTAGGGCAATAGAAACTAAGTGTGATATTATGGTTAAACTTACTAATGTTGATGGTGTATATACTGATGATCCAAGAATTAACTCTAATGCTAGAAAATATAGTACTATTAGTTATGATGAAATTATAATAAACGATTTAAAGGTACTTGATATGGAATGTTGTTCTTTATGCAAGAATAATAGAATGCCTATAATAGTTTGTGATATATCAGATGATAGTATTAATAAATTATGTAATAGAGAAGTATGTGGAACAATAATTAGATAACAAAAAGAACACTTTTATAGAAATATAGAAGTGTTTTAATATACTTGACAAAAGCGAATAAATGTACTATAATATGCAACTAATTAAGGGGGTATTTATGAAGAAATTAGTTGAGGATATAGTTTTAATTTGTATACTTTGTATAGTTGCAGTGGTATGTAGAAAAATAGTTATAGATAAAGTTAATAGTAATGATATAGGTATTGTTAATCAAGCAACATATGACGTGGATGTTGAATCTAATAATGATATGTTATATTTAATGACTGATGAGTATGCGAGAAATGATATGGTAGCAGATAATATTAAGATTAGTAGTAATTCTAATAATAGTAGTGATTATAAATTATATTTAAGACTTGATAATAATTCGACATTAGATGATGATTCACTTAAAGTTTTGGTAAATGATAAGGAATATAAATTAAGTGATTTATATGATTATGAAGTGGATGGTTATAGATATTATTATATTTATAATGATGAGATAGATAAAGTAGATAATATATCATTTAAGTTATGGTTATCTAATAGTTTAGTAGATGATATAGTGGGAGATAGTTTAATATATTCATTTGTAGTTATATAAAAAAATTATACTTTTTACGGTATAATCTTTTTTTATTGTTTGCTATAGTTTTTAATATCCATAATTATAGGGAGAATAATTGGTATTCTTCCTGTTTTTTCTGATAAAAATGGAAGTAATTCATTTATTAAATCAGTTTTTAAGTCATTAAAGTTACAACTCTTTTCTGCTAATTTTTGGTTAATAACTTTTTCAGATATTTTTTGAATTTGTCTAATTATATCTTCATTTTCATTTACTAAGATATATCCTCTAGTAGTTATAATTGGTGTGGATAATAGTTTTTTATTAGTAGAATCTAAGTTAATAATTATTGCTAGAATACCATTATTAGACATCAATATTCTATCTTTAATAACGACGTTTCCAACATCACCAACTCTAGAGCCATCAACATAGACATTATCAGCTTGAACTTTACCACTTTTCTTAATACTTGTTTTGCTTATTGATAGAACATCACCGTTCTCTAAGATGAAAGTATTATTTTTATTCATGCCACATTCACAAGCTAGGTCAGTATGTTGTTTTAACATACGATATTCACCGTGATATGGGGCAAAATATTCAGGGTTAAATAGTCTTAGCATTAATTTTAATTCATCTTGATTACCATGCCCTGATGAGTGGATATCAACTGATGAATTAGTATAAACTTTAACACCTTTTAAATATAATTTATTTATTGTATTAGCAACTGAACTAGCATTACCAGGTATTGGTGAAGATGAGAATATTACGATATCATCAGGTATTAACTTTATTTGTTTATGAGAACCATTAGCTATTCTAGATAAAGCGGCTAGGGGTTCACCTTGACTACCTGTACATAATAGACATACTTCTTGAGGTTTTAACCTATTAGCTTCTTCAGCAGTAATAATTATTTTTTTATCTTTTATATAACCATATTTAAGAGCTATTTCTACTGATGTTTCCATACTTCTACCAAATAGAGCTACTTTACGATGATTTTCTTTACATGTTTCTATTATATGTTTTAATCTATATATATTAGAAGCAAATGTTGCTAAGATGATACGTTTATTTCTATTGTTGGCAAATATTTCTGCTAAGTTTTCATCAACTTTAGATTCACTAATACTTGTTCCCTCTTGCATAGCATTAGTAGAATCACTCATTAATAGTTTAACGCCTCTTTTTCCTATTTCAGCCATTTTGTGAATATCAGCGACAGGACCAATTGGTGTTAAATCAAATTTGAAGTCACCAGTCATAACTATTATTCCATTAGGAGTAGTTATAGCAATACCATGAGAATCAGGTATAGAGTGGGTAGTTCTAAAGAACTCTATAGTAAAATATTTTGTTTTAACAATTTTATTTTCATCATAAACAACAATATTTTTGTATTTAATATTTCTTTCTTCTAATTTTTTATCAATTAAGGCTTTGGCTTGGTTTGGAGCATATATTTTAGGAATATTAACACTTTGTAATAAGAATGGTATTCCACCAATATGATCTTCATGACCATGTGTTATAAATAAGCCTTTTATTTTATCTTCGTTTTCTTTTAAAAATGTATAATCAGGTATTACATAATCAATACCTAGTAAATCGTCTTCAGGAAACATTACACCAGCATCAACAATAATTATTTCATTATTATGCATGACACAGTACATGTTTTTGCCTATTTCTCCTAGGCCACCTAAAGCAAATACTTTTGTTAGCATTTCTTTTTTCATTTAATCATCCTTTCTTTTTTTACTATATTATTCAAAAGAATTTCACTCGCTTTAACATTATAGCATAAATTATTTTATTTGTCTAATAGTGTTAGATAAGTTAATATTTTTTACATAAAGTATGTTCAAAAATAGTTTCTTTTTATGTACAGATATATATTTAATTACTATATTATTAGTAGATAGGGGGTGAATTTATGGTACCTATTATAAAGAAGATAGTACCTAGTAGCAAATATGATATTAAATGTCCTTTTGAGATGAAGCCAACAAGAATTGTTGTTCATAATACGGCGAATGATGCTAGTGCTAGAAATGAGATAGCATATATGACTAATAATGATTATGAGACTTCTTTTCATTATGCTGTTGATGATGTTGAGATAGTTCAAGGAATAGAAGAAGATAGAAATGCTTGGCATGCAGGCGATGGCAATGGTGTTGGTAATAGAGAGGGTATTGGTATTGAGATATGTTATTCTTTAAGTGGCGGTGAAAGATTTGATAAGGCAGAGGATAATGCTGCTGATTTAATTGTTGATATAATGAATAGATATGGTTTTTCTATAGAACAAGTAACTAAGCATCAAGATTATAGTGGGAAATATTGCCCACATCGTACATTAGATAATGGTTGGGAGAGATTTATTAATAAGATACAGGATAGAATTAATGTTAAGGAATATGAGTTATTAGTTAGTGTGCCGGTATATATGAGTGCTAAAGATGCAATAAGTGGTGATAATGTTGTAGGATACTATGATAGTGGAATATATTATATATTTAATGAAGTAGATGGTATGATAAATATTACGAAGAATAAAGGGATACCGGGAGCATGGATAAATCCCAATGATAATAAGATAGTTGAAGAAGACAAGAAAGATGAAGACAAGAAAGATGATACTAATGATGAAGATAACAAAATAGATGATAATGTTAAAGATGAAGATGATAAAAAAGATGATTATTATGATAAGGTAGAGAAGAATAATCCATTACTATATATATTAGAATTAATATTTAATTTTATTAAGAAGTTATTTAAAAGATAGGAATAATTTATA
>DJPK01000074.1 GCA_002438545.1 Caryophanales bacterium UBA6414 | reverse complement strand
GAAAGAAAAAATTACTATTATCCTGACTTACCTAAAGGATACCAAATTACTCAAGAAACTAAACCTATTCCTGTTGGTATATATGGTAATGTTAAATTTGATTTTAATGGTGAAGAAAGAACTGTTAGAATTAATAATATTCATTTAGAAGAAGATTCTGCATCTCTCGATCATTTATATGATACATCAGTAATCGATTATAATAGATCCGGAGTTCCTTTACTAGAACTTGTTACTGAACCCGATATTACATCTGCTGATGAAGCTGTAGCATTTCTAGAACATATGCGTAGTATTTACCGTTATGCTGGTATATCTGATGCTGATAGTAAAAAAGGTCAGATTAGATGTGATGTTAACGTCTCTATCATGGATAGCAATCTAGATACTGAAGATCCAAATAATTGGGGTACTAAAATAGAAATAAAAAATGTTAACTCTTTTGGGGGAGTAAGAGATGCTATTAATTATGAAATAGATAGACAAATCAAACTAAAAGAAGAGGGTACTTATGACGAAATGGAGCAACAAACTAGAAGATGGGATGAAGATAGTGCTACTACTATTTATATGCGTTCCAAAGTAGATGCTATTGACTATAAATATTTTGTTGATCCTAATATTCCTAAATTTAAAATAAGCAAAGAATGGCTAGAAGAAATAAGAAATAGCATTCCTAAACTTGCTTATGAAAGAAAGAAACAATATCTAAATGAATTTGGTTTAAGTGAATATGATACAAATATATTAATTAAAGACAAAGATATTAGTGATTATTTTGAAGAATGTATTAGTATTAATACTGACCCTAAACAAGCTGCTAATTGGATTAATGGTATGGTTCTAAGTTACTTAAATGCCAACGATATAGCAATCGATGAATTAAAGTTAAGACCAAATGACTTAAAAGAATTAATTGATTTAATAGAAAGTAAAACTATATCTAGTAAACAAGGTAAAGATGTCTTTAATATTTGCGTGGAAAATGGTAAAAGTCCTAAAGTAGTTGTTAAAGAAGAAGGAATGCTTCAAATAACTGACCCTGAAGAAGTTAGAAAGATAGTTCTTGATACAATGAATAGTAATTTAGAACAAGTAAACAATTATAAAACTAATCCACGTGTTCTTGATTTCTTTATTGGTCAAGTTATGAAAAACTCTCGTGGTAAAGCAAACCCTGAAATTACTAGAAAAGTACTTAGTGAAGAATTAGAAAAAACATTATAAATTATTTGACACAATTATCGAATAGTTGTATTATATAAGCGTAAATTTTCTTTTAGGGAGGTTATATATGAAAAATAAAGAAACGAGTTATCCATCAATAGATAGGGCACATGAAAAAGATGAGAATTATTTTGATATCCATCCAATAATTCCAAATTTAAGTATTTATAATGCTATAAAATTAATTAGTACTTTATATAAAGATGGAAATGCCATTGACTGTTTAAATTTAAAAGTATCATATAAAGAAATGATAGAACAAGCAGTAACTTTATCTAAAGCTTTTAAAGAATTAGGCATTAAAGCAAGAGATATTATCACAGTTTCTATGCCTAATTTTTATCAGGCTGTTATTGTTTATTTAGCAGCTAATAGAATAGGGGCTATTACAACATTTTTAAATTCTTTTGCAGAAATTGAAGAAGTATGTAGGTATTTAAATTTATTTGAGTCACCAGTATTTATAAACTATGATAAAGATAAAGAATATAATGATAAAATAAAATTAAATACTAAAGTAAGACAGGTAATTACATTATCACAAAAAGATTTAAATAATAAAAAATTCGCTAATAATTCATCCAGTATAATAGGTAATAGTGATTATATATCATTTAATGATTTAGGACTAGTTGCTAATTATTATAAAAAGCCTTTTAAAACGTTATATGGTGGTAATCAAGACTCTTTAATATTGTTTACTAGTGGTACTACTGGTAATCCTAAAGCCGTAGTTTTAACAAATAAAAATATTTTAGCTTCAGGTATATATATGAAAAACTCTACTAATTTATCGAATGCTAGTGGTGAAAAAAGTTTAGTATGTGTACCGTTTACTTATCCGTATGGATTTGCTACTTCAACATTAATGTCATTATTATGTGGTAGAGAAGCTATTTTAGCGCCTAATTTAACTGATGCAAATATAAGCTATTTTCTATCGAAGAATCCTAATATAGTATTTGGAAGCCCTGCCTTACTTGAACTTATTAAAAGAAATACCCCTGATAATTTAGATTTATCTTCAATTCATACATTTATATCAGGTGGTGATTTTTTAACATTACCGCAAGAACAAGATGGCTTAAATTTCTTTAAAAGACACAATG
Source organism: Caryophanales bacterium UBA6414 (assembly GCA_002438545.1). Lineage (GTDB taxonomy): Bacteria > Bacillota_I > Bacilli_A > RF39 > UBA660 > UBA6414. The sequence goes on along the minus strand of DJPK01000074.1, from coordinate 314 downwards.
CGAATGTTAATATTTGTAATGGCTCTGGAAATGCTGAAACAGTTGGTGCTAATACTAATGCCGTTGGAATAAAGAATAAACAAAATACTGTTGGTAAAATATTATTAGGTAGTAGTGCTATAATAGTAAATCCTGATACTTTAGAAGAATTAAAATATGGTGAAGAAGGATTATTATGCATTTCTGGTAAACATGTTTTTAAAGAATATTTTAAAGAACCAGAACTAACTGAAGAAGCAAAATTTTATTATAAGGGGAAAGAATACTTTAAAACCGGCACTAGAGGTATACTAGATAAAGAAGGATATTTTACT
>DJPK01000072.1 GCA_002438545.1 Caryophanales bacterium UBA6414 | reverse complement strand
TAAAACTATTTAATAAACCAATCTTATTAGTAGTATTAGTAATAGATTTAGTTAAATATATTAAATTATAAATATTACTATCAATAAAACTAGTGGAATATACTAATAAACTAATAATAGTAAATAATAATATATTTCTTTTAGTAAGTTTAAATAACTCTATTCTTTTATATAGAAAGATAATAACTATAAGAGGAATTAGAAGTAAACATATTGGTATGATGTAGATAGATATTAATCTTATAATAGTATCACCAAAACCCATAACTTGGTTAGCATATGTAATACCATCAATACCTACAATAGAATGATATAATTGATAATATACTATTTCTATTTCATATAAAAAAGTAATAATTATTATACTAATTAAATATATTATCTTTTTATTTATTAAAGTTAAAAGGAATGCGATAGGAATACTATATAAAAATATATAAACAGTATCTAACATAAAGACATTTTTAAATGTAAATAATTTTAATATTAATTCTAAAAATATTATTATTAAATAATTATATATAAATACTTTCTTATTTTTCATCATACCATCCCCACTTAAAATATATTAAATATAGTTTTATTATATACTTTATGGTGTTATATAGTCAAATAAAAAACACTTAAGTATTTAACTTAAATGTTTGATTATTTATCTATACTTCTCATTATAAAATTACCATTTCTTAAAATAGAATAATTAAATACTTTATTTGACTTAATTACTTTATAATATTTTAATTTATCATAGTCTTTGATATTATCAATAAAACTATTATCTATTTTATTTAAATATACATTACCAATGCATCTATCATTAGAGGCTAAGTAATGTAACTCATTAGTAGTTACAGAACAATACTTTTTTAAATATTTATCAATAATAAGTAATGATTTAAAAGAAGTATTAATATTATCTAAATAAATATTATCATTGTTATCTATTATATAATCTATACTAAGTAAGCCTTTATAGTTAATTTTCTTTAGTTCATTAATAATAATGTTTGAATAATCATTTATTTGATTTTTAATTTTATCATTTAATAGTTGAGAATATATAAAGTCTTCACCTATGTATCCTAAAGATTTATCTATAAGTCTTACTGATATAGGAAGAATAATATTGTTATTCTTACCTACTATCATAGTTATATTGATTGGTAAGATATCATTTCTTACATTAGTAGTTGGAATATTCTTCTTAATGTCATCTAGATTATTTATTGGAGATAGTTCTTTTAATTTGTGTATTTTGTCGTCTAACACTCTATCAAAGAATGAATTAGCTTCAAACTTATTGTTTTTATATAATTCAAGTATTTGGTCTTTAGTTGCCCACATCACATCATTTACTTCTTCTTCTTGAATCTCAATATTTTCTATTTTTTCATTAGATTTAAATAACCATACATGTAATATATCCGGACAATTCTGATAGTACCTTCTAGATTCTCCTACAAATATAGCATCACTTTTTGAGACATCTATTCCTAATTCTTCTTCTACTTCACGAATGGCTGCTTCTTTTGAAGTTTCTCCTAATAAGGCTGAACCGCCAGTACATTCCCACATTAGTGGATGACTTTTATTAGCGTTTCTTTGCGTTATTAAATACTTGCCTTCATCATTAACTATCCAAGCATTGACTACTAAGTGGAAGTCATCTTTATTTAACTTAGAGCCTCTGATGGCTATTTTTTTCTTCTTTTTACCATTATAATCATATAAATCCCAATATTCCATAACATGCCTCCTAAATCTAAATTAATTATAACAAACTACACAATAAAAAGAAAGCCCATATTAGAGCCTTCTATTACATCATATCTTCTAGATCGCTAATTACATTCTCCTTAGCTTTACACATCTTTTTAAATACGCGTTCCATATTACCGTTGGCGTATTGCTGATACAATAGTGTTCCACCAATACCAGCTAAAACTAAGGCAACTCCTGTTTTTACTTTCATTTATATCACTCCCTTAGAATATATGATTGGGTTCTACCCTTAACTAGTATTTACTAATAATTATTAATTATACTTATTTATTAAAAATTCTTTAAGAGTTGTTCTTCTATTTTCGACATAATCATTCTTAACACCATATAAGAATGATTGCCTGTCTCCAACTAAGATTAGAGTTTTTTTTGCTCTTGTGACTGCTGTATATACTAATTTATTATATAGCATTCTTTTGAATGAATTAACTACGGGCATAACAACCATTTTGAATTCTCCACCTTGTGATTTATGAACACTAATAGCATATCCATGAGTAATATTAATAAATTTATCAGGTGTATAAGTTACTTCATTACCATCAAAGTTAACGACAATTTCATTTTTATTAGAACTGCTTTTTTTAGCGGGTATTACTTTTTTGATATAACCAATATCACCATTATATACGTTATTATCGGGATCATTTACTAGTTGTAATATTTTATCGTTTTCACGATAGATAACATTACCGACCGCTAATTCTTTTTTATTATCTTCTTTTGGATTAAATATTGATTGTAAGATAATGTTTAAGTTATCAATACCATTAATAGTTTTATACATAGGCGCTAGGACTTGGATATCTTTTTCGGTATAGCCTTTGGTAGTAGCAATTTTTACAATATCACTAATAGCGCCGACTACTAAACTAGGATCACATTCAATAAAGTTATAATCGGCTTTTTTATGAATAAAACTTTCACTTAATTCTTTTTCTTTAATTTCATTAGCAAGATTAACAATATATGATTCTTCATTTTGACGATATAGTGTATTTAATTTAACAACATCTAAGACATCAGAATCTATTAAATCTTTTAATACTTGTCCTTGACTAACACTTGGTAATTGATAATAGTCTCCAACTAAGATATATTTAGCATCTTTACGACATCCTTTTAATAAAGCACTAAATAATATCGTATCAATCATACTAACTTCATCGATAATAACATACATTTCAGTACGGGGATTAAATATATCAGAGGAGAAAGTATTTCTTTCTTTATCCCAACCTAGATACCTATGAATAGTATAGCCGGGTATTAAAGTTGTTTCCATTAATTTTTTAGCAGCTCTTCCAGTAGGAGCCAACAAAGCAATATCATTATCACTTATTTTATAAATATTTTTAAGTAGTGAGACAATAGCTTTAATAATAGTAGTTTTTCCGGTACCGGGTCCACCAGTAATGATTGTAAAGTTATTATTTAAGGACTTAATAATGGCTTTTCGTTGACTTTCGTCATATGTTATATCATTAATGTATTCTAGTTCATCAATTTTCTTTTCTAGTTTAGGTAAATTACTTCTTTCTAAGTTATTTAAGTAATATATTTTATCAACGATATATTTCTCACTATCATATAGACTACTTAAATAATAACGATCATGATCTATTCTAATCTTACCCTCTTTATTTAATTTAATAATCATATATTCTAGTTTTTCTAAGTCAATATTAGGTACATATTTAACTATTTCATTATAGATGTCTTCTAGTAATAAATAAGTATCGCCTTTGTCAAACGTTATTTCATTAATAATATATATAATTAGTGAAGATATTCTTCTATCATCATCAATACTTACACCATTATTCATAGCAATAGTATCTATATCATTAAATCTAAAATCTAATTCATTAACTAAATCATATATATTATTATTTACTATATCTAAAGCATTATTCTTATATCTATTTAAGATAGTTAAACAATTTTTGGTGCTAAAACCCATTTTAGATAATTCTAATACTATATTACTAGTACTTTGATATTCTACTAATACATTGTGGATTTTAGTTATTTTATCTGCATTAAGTCTAGGAATAATTTGTAAATCACTAGGACTATTTAAGATAACATCTAGAGTATTTTCTTTAAAGGCATCAACTATTTTTTGGGCAGTTTTCTCACCAATGGGAAATAATTCACTAGACAAGAACTCGACTACTTCATCTTCTTTGGTTGGTAGGACCAATTCATAATCACTGACTAAAAATTGTTCACCATACTTATTATGTGTTGTAATTTCACCATGCATAAGATATGTTGATTTTAGTTTTAAGTCAAAAAAATTACCAACAAAAGTTATATTCTTACCAACAAATTCAATATCAGTTTCAAGTACTTTTAATAAACCAACAGTATAACCATTATCAGCATTACTAAAAATAGTACTACTATATATTCCTTTAATATAACCCATAAAACCACCTCACTCACTTAATAAAAAAATGTACTATTGCTAGTACCATTTTATTTTTGTGTATATGTTGTATATAAATATCCACTATAACTAGCACTAGCCCAAGTATTAGTAGCAATAGCACCATCAACCCAAAAATATGCTGTATATGTAGCAGAACCACCGGCACTAACATCAAAACTAGTTAATAATAAGTCTGTAGAAGCATTTAAAGTAGTGGTATCAGGGGTTGATCCTGATTTAACAAGCGTTACTTTAGCAGCATTATTAGATGCTTGTTTAAAGACACTGCTAGAACTACTATTTGTATGTAAATATATTTTAGCATTAACGTCAGCACATGAAGTTGGAACACTGATTGTTATAGTTGTATTTTTACCACCCGTATAGGTACTTGACATATCGATAACGCCACTTATATCTGAACCATGAGAATAGTTAACCGTAAAACATTTAGATGAACCATTATATTGGGAATTATCGTTAGCACCTATTACATACCAAGCATAAGTTCCTCCAGCAATAAGAACCATAACTAATACTAATACCAATACCATATACTTATTTATTCCATTTATTTTCATTGATATCTACCTACCTAATTACATATTATATACTAACATATATTGCAAACATTATCAAGTCATTTTCAAAAAAATAGTACCTAATTACTTGGTACTATTTAACTATCTTACCATATACTTTATCATTATTTACTTTAGTAATCATAACATTAACTATTTCATTATTTTGAACATCATCATTAACTACTACTGATATATAATTAGAAGTTAAGACAAATTTTTCATCTCTTCTATCTTCTACTAAACCATCAAATACTCCACCAATAAATTTATTATAATAAGTATTTTCTAGTTCATTAGATAGATTAATAACTTCTCTTACTCTTTTCTTCTTAAGTGGTTCTTCTACTTGATTACTCATAGTACTAGCGGGTGTACCATTTCTTCTAGAATAAGGAAAAGTATGAATCTTAGTAAATCCTATTTCTTTTAAAGTATCCATTGTTTCTTGGAACTCTTCTTCACCTTCACCAGGGAATCCTACTATTAAGTCAGTAGTTAGAGATATATCTTTAATCTTTTTTAATTCATTTATTTTATTAACAAATTCTTCTTTATTATATCTTCTATTCATACTTTTTAAAATCTTATCACTACCTGATTGAATAGGAACATGCAAGTGTTTTGCAATCTTATCATTAGTACTAATAAGTTCGATGATATGGGGTGTTAACTCATTTATTTCAATAGAGGATAATCTAATACGATATAGGCCTTCTATTTTAACTAATTCATCTAGTAAGGTTTCTAAGTTAGTATTAATATCAATGCCATATCTTCCCGTATGAATACCGGTTAAAACTATTTCTTTATAACCATTTTTAACTAGTAAGGAAACTTCTTCAATTACTTTATCCATCTTTTTACTTCTTAAGCCACCTCTAGTATAAGGGATAACACAATAACTACAATAGGCATTGCAACCATCTTGAATCTTTACGAAGGCTCTTGTGTGATTTTCAAAGTTGGTAATAGTCATATCTTCAAATTCTTGATTAGATAAATCATATACTCTTTTTATTTGTTTATGATTAGTTAGATATTCATCTATAATATCTAAGATATGTGATTTATCTTTATTACCAATAACTATATCAGCCTCTACTTCCCCACTTCTTATTTGACTATAGCAACCCATAACAACAACAATAGCATCTTTATTTTTTCTTTTAGCTTGATTAATTATCTTTCTACTCTTTTTATCACTTTCATTTGTAACACTACAAGTGTTAATTATATAAATATCAGCAACATCATCAAAATCAACTATTTGATAATCATGGTTCTTTAACAAATTAATTACATATTCACTTTCATAAATATTTACTTTACATCCTAAACTATATACTGCTACTCTCATACTACTTACTTAAATTATTTAAATAATTTAATGCCTCCTCAAAAGTATTTACTTTAATAATATCTATATCATAATTATGTTCTTTTTTAGTTTCGATGGCTTCATCATAGTTAGCGGCTGGGACAAATACTAAGTCCATTTTATTTCTAACAGCACCCATTATTTTATATTTAACGCCACCTATTTCTCCAACATTACCTTCAATATCAATTGTACCAGTACCAGCTATTTTTAAGCCATGAGTAATGTCTTCACTAGTAATAGCATTATAAATACTAAGAGCTAACATAAGACCACCTGATGATCCACTTTCACTAGTTTTAAACTTAATATTAATTTCAGGATCTAGTTCATATTCATAATCAGTTTGAACAATAATACCTAATTTCTTTTCATCATCTAATTTAACTTTAAAACTATGTTCTTTATTATCACGCATAATGCCAATAGTAATTGTTTGGTTAGCTTCTTTTTTATCTAATTCATTCTTTATATCAATAAGATTACTTACTTTAACATCATCAATACTAATAATACTATCGCCTATTTTTAAATCATTATCATTATAATTAGCTAATATAACATTATTATATCCAGTAATATTTACTGTTTTATTAGCGTGTCTATAAGCAAGTATTGTGGCATTATCGATAGAGTTTTCTAACATTACTCTATTCCTTATATAAATATCTTGAGCACTTTCATTAGATATTTGTCTTTCTTCTTGCTTTTCAATATCAAAGTTTGGTAAAACTAAGCCCATTAAGTATGTCATAACATTACCACGATATTCCGTTACATATAGTAAGTTAAGACTACCTTTACTAACGTATCCACCATCTATATCAATGCGATTAGTAATATCAATTGTGCCACCTGGGGCTTCAATATAGTAAGGTAGTGGATAATTAGCAATTATTCCCACTATTACTAGTATTAATATATATTTAATATTATTTTTTAAAAACTCTTTAATCTTATTCATCGTATCTCTCCTATTATAATTAAACTTATTAAATCATATACTTAATTATGAAAAACAAATATAAAAATTTATTAATTATTATTATATTATTATTTATATTTTTTGAAATTTTATTTAATAAACTAATAATTATAAATACTGTTATGGAATCATTAAATATTTGGGTAAAGGCAATTATTCCTTCTTTATTCCCTTTCTTTGTTATTTCTGATTTATTAATTACTTATAATTTTATAGATTATATTCCTAATAAAATAAAAAAATATATTTGTAGATTACTAAATATTTCAGATAATGCTTTATCTATACTTATACTTAGTATGGTATCAGGGTTTCCTTCTAACGGAAGAAATACACATAACTTATATAATAAAGGTAAGATAAGTATGGAAGAAGCAAGTTATATTTTAATGTATACCCATTTTTCAAGTCCAGTATTTATTTTAACTACTTGTTCATTAATATATTTAAGGAGTGAAAAACTAGGTATTATTCTATTACTTAGTCATTATTTATCAAATATTATTATTGGTATTTTATTTAGAAATATTAATAATCCATCACTTGATAATTCTACCATAAAGGAACATAAAAGTCAAAATTTTACAATTATTTTAATTAAAGCTATAAGATCCTCGATTGACAGTTTATTACTTATATTAGGTATTCTAACGGTGTTCTTAATTATATCATCTTTAATTATAAATATTATTCATTCTAATTTATATACGAGTGCTATTATAAGAAGTATTTTAGAGATGACATTAGGGCTTAAATATATAGCTAATTTAAATATATCAATGATGCATAAAGTAATATTATTTTCTGCGATTCTATCTTTTGGGGGATTATCCGTACATATGCAAGTAATGGCGCAGATAGTAGAAGATAAGATATCTTGTAAATATTATCTAATAGGAAGAGTTTTTCAAGTACTATTTTCAATTATTTTAAGTTTTATATTTTATAAAATTTCTACATAAAAAAAGACAGAAATTATTAATTTCCATCTGTTTTATTTAGTTTGCATTTGAGCCAAATTGTAATGCTTCAGCATCCTTTGCAATTGATTGTTCAGTTGCTCTAACATCTTGATTAGCAGAACTTATGCTACTTGCAAATTGTTCAACTAAAGATGTATATGAATCAAATCTACCTCTTAAATCATTATATTCATTATTAAATGTTTGACTTGCTTGTCCTTCAAACATACCACTAGAGAAAATATTATTCATTACAGTATTGAATGTATCAAAAATATTTTGCATTTCTCTAGAATATCTTCTAATATTCTCGGCAGTCTGATTGACGTTTTCGTAATTAATAGTTGTTTTACTATCGTTCATATTATCCCTCCTTAATTAATTTTTGTTCTAGCTATGATATCTTCTTGGTTTCGTATCATCTTAGCAGTGGCTGTTTGGCAAAATGTACCATAACGTTCCATAGTGTTGTACATACGTTTAAGGTCTTCACTATAACTATAGATTTTGTTAGCAATAGCCATAGCTTCTGGTGAAATGTAAGCACTGTGAATCATTTCATCAACAGTCTTAAAAATATTTTCACTATTTTCCTTAAAAGATTCTGCATTTTGTGTTAGTTTTTTTCCACTTTCCATTACTTCAATTGGTGAAAATTTAAACTCTCCCATAATTTCTCCTTTCTAACATAACAATATCATATGTTATGTATTAAGTATATCATTATTTTTTTTCTAAGTAAATAAATTTGTCATTTTATTGTGTAAAGTTAAGAAAAAGTATACATCATCTAGCATGACTATATACCTTTCCCTCTTTTAACTCAATATTATGATAATAAAATAATTCACTAACTGTTACCGGCATATAGCCATTTTCTAATAACTTGGGTATTAATTTATCAGTCGCATTAACACTTGAAGTATATAAATCATGCATTAAGATAATGTCTCCTTCTTTTACTTTAGATAAGATACTATTAACAATACGATCAGAACTATGATATTTCCAATCTAAAGTATCAATATTCCATATAATAATGGGCATATTACTAGATTTTCTAATTTTTTTACTTGTTTGGCCATAACTTGGTCTAAATAAAGTGGGATATTTGTCGGTAATACTATAAATTAAATCGTTAGTTTTATCTATTTCTAATTTAATATTTTCTTGTTTTTGTCTTGATAATATTTTATGACTATAGGTATGATTCCCTATTTCCATACCGGAGTTAGCCATCTTCTTTATTACTTCTTTTTCGTTATTAATATTTGTACCTACTAAAAAGAAAGTAGCTTTTACTTGGTATTTATTTAAGATATCTAATAATCTACTAGTGTTATGACTCGGACCATCATCAAATGTTAAGGCAATTAGTTTATAACCATTATAGATACTTTTATTTAGATAATTATAATTATTTAGAATACTCTTTTCTTCAGTTATTTGGTTGTTACTAGTATTTATACAGAAGCATTTTTCTTGATAACTAGTAATATTATTATTAAATTTATAAATATAGAAATTAACGTGATAATTATTATCAATTAAGTTATAATCATAGTCAATAAAAGTATTTATGGCACTAGTGCTATTAATAATAAATTCTTCAATATAGTTATCAATCTTTTTATTATTAAAGTATGGGTAATTAATAGTAATATTATTGTTATGATAAACTCTATTAGATATTTCTCCTTCTTCTTTAGATAAAAAAATAAATAATAATATTATACTTAAGATACAAATACTTTTTATTATTTTTTTCATAGTTCACCTACTAATAATATATTTATATTTAAGTGATAAAATTATTATTTATTGTTATTTATAAATCGAGATTATTAAATTTTACATCAAAGCACTTTCTACTTGCTAAGTAATCACACATGTGAACAAAGCGTTCTAGTTCGTTTTTAGGTTTGGGTAAGACTTCTTTTTTAGTGGGATAATCGTAGTTCCATTCACCCATATGACTTTCAATCATGCTACACATTTTTCTAGTATCATCAATATCTAGTGATAATTCTTTAGCATGACTCATTATTAAGTTTGAGATAAGTAGTGGATGATCTACTCTTGTATATTTCTCTTCAGGGTCCCCTTTCTTTAAACCATCATGTAAGACTAGAGCCATAATGATTAAATCTTTTTCAGTATCCGTAAATTTACAACCGATAGTATTATTACATAATAATTCATAAGCAAATCTAACAGCTAGTTTAGTGTGTTTTAATAAACCATGTTTAGTTTTAGCAAATGTTGGATGATATTTACCGGTAGAAGACGCTGGAATATCAAAGAAATAATCTGGTAGTAAGTTTATTAGATATTTTAAATCTTCCTTTCTT
>DJPK01000032.1 GCA_002438545.1 Caryophanales bacterium UBA6414 | reverse complement strand
ATATTACTTGGACCATTTTACTTATTTTTTAATTTCTACTACATCATAAGCTTCAATAATATCTTTTTCTTTTATATCATTAAAGTTTTCTATTGTAATACCACATTCTATACCTTGTTTAACTTCTTTAACTTGGTCCTTTTCTCTAGCAATGGAATTAATATTGCCATCATATACTACTACGCCATCACGAATAACACGAGCTTTAGCATCTCTTTTAATTGAACCACTTTGAACATAACATCCCGCAATAGTACCAACTTTAGAGAACTTAAATAATTTTCTAACCTCTGCTTCTCCAATAACTTGTTCTTCAAACTCAGGATCAAGTTTACCTTTCATAGCAGCTTCCATTTCTTCAACTACTTTATAAATAATATTATATAACCTTATTTCAACATTTCTTTCTTTAGCATACTCCAAAATTTTATTATTAGGTCTAATGTTAAATCCAATAATAATAGCATCTGATGCATAAGCAAGAACTATATCACTTTCCGTTATACTACCAATACCACTTCTAATAACATTAATTTTAATTCCTTCAACATCAAGTTTAAGTAATGAATTCTTAACTGCCTCTTCACTACCTTTAACATCAGTCTTAAGAACAACTTTAATCTCTTTTTCACCTTCATTAATTCTATTAAACAATTCATCTAAACTAATATTATTTTTAGCACCATTATTTTTATTTTTTAGATTTAATAAACGCTGTTCAGCAATAGATTTAGCTTTCTTTTCTGTTTCGAAAGCCATAAACTTATCACCTGCTGAAGGGCATTCACTAATACCTGTAATAGATACTGGTGTTGAAGGTCCGGCTTGTGTTAAATTCTCGCCATTATCAGCTTTTAAAGTTCTAACCTTACCGGCATAAGTACCAACAACTATAGCATCACCTAATCTTAAAGTACCATTTTGAATTAATAAATTACATATTACTCCACTCTTTTTATCACTAGAAGCTTCAATAACAGCACCACTAGCATATCTCTTAGGATTAGCTTTAAAGCCTTGTATTTCACTAATTAATAAAATTCTTTCAAGTAAATCATCAATACCTTGACCTGTTTTAGCAGAAATATTAACAAACATAACATCCCCGCCCCATGTTTCAGGAGTAATTCCATTTTGAGCCATTTCTGTTAATACTCTATCCGGATTAGCATCAGGTTTATCTATCTTATTAACTGCTACTATAATAGGAACGTTAGCGGCCTTAGCATGATCAATAGCTTCTTTAGTTTGTGGCATAACTCCATCATCAGCAGCTACTATAATAATTACTATATCCGTAATACTAGCACCTCTTGCTCTCATTTCAGTAAAAGCAGCATGTCCTGGAGTATCAATAAAAGTAATCTTCTTACCATTATATGTTATTTGATAAGCACCAATACATTGTGTAATACCCCCCGCTTCACTAGATACAACATTAGTCTTTCTAATTGCATCAAGTAAAGTAGTCTTACCATGATCAACATGACCCATTATTGTAACAACTGGAGGTCTTTCAACCAAATCATCACTAGAATCTTCTATTTCTAATTCTTCAAAATTAGTTTCATCCCTTGTACTATCTTTTTTAAGTACTTTATTAAACTCCATTGCTAATATCTCAGCAGTCTCAAAATCAATACTAGCATTTATTGTTAACATCTTACCTAAAGACATAAGTTTCTTAATAACTTCAGAAGCACTAACTCCTAAAGCATTAGCTAAATCAGAAAGTACCATTCCTTCAGTATATAATACTTCATTATCGTTACTATCTAGATTAGATATTAACTTTTCTTTATGTTTATACATTTCTTTTCTTTGCTTCTGAAAATCATTTTTCTTATCAACTTTCTTAAATGATGGTTTTTTAGGACTAACTTTCACTTCTTCTAATTCTTGTTCATAACTATCTTCAAAATCTTCTAACTCACTATCATCTTCTATTTCTTCTTCCACAATATCCTCTTCCATAGAATCAGTATTAGCCAGTTCATTATCTAAAAGAATTATACTATCATCATCTAACATATCATCTTCATTATTAACTAAAATATTTAATCTCTTACAAATGTTTAATATTTCTTCAACACTTCTATCAACATCTATAGCATATTCTGATACACTCATCATATGTATCACCTCCTATTTTATTTAGAATTTATTATAACTCTTAACTCCTCATATATAGAATCATCAATCTTAGCTTCCAAATGTTTTTCTAACACTTTACTTTTAATAGCTTGTTCTAAAACATTAATATCTCTTTTAATATATGCTCCTCTACCATTAATATGACCAGATAAATCAACAATTACACCTTTTTCAGCATTATTAACAACTCTAATTAATTCACTTTTAGGTAGTTTTTCATGAGAAACAACACAACATCTCATTGGAACTTTTCTATTCTTCATTTAATTCATTTTCCTTTTTAATAGTTAATTTATATCTAGTTAAACGAGAAGCTAACTTAACATTTTGTCCCTTCTTACCAATAGCTAAAGAAGAGTTTTCATCGTTAACAACTACTAATGCTTCTTTCTTCTTCTCATCAGTAATAACAACTTTTAAATCTTTAGCAGGACTTAAAGCATTTTGAATAAATACAATTGGATCTTTATCATATTTAACAACATCAATCTTTTCACCATTAAGTTGTGCTAAAACTCTATTAATTCTATTACCTTTTTCTCCAACAATAGCGCCAATTGGATCTATCTTATCATTTTCACTATAAACAGCTACTTTACTTCTACTACCAGCTTCTCTAGCAACAGAATATAATATAACACTACCATCAGATAGTTCAGGAATCTCAAGTTCTAATAATCTCTTTAAATATCCATAATGAGTTCTAGAAAGTAAGATAAATACCCCTTTAGTAGAAATCTCAACTTTAGATACATAACATTTAATACTAGAACCCATTTCTAACTGTTCACCAGGAATTATTTCATCTTTAGGAAGAACACCATGAGTTTTACCTAAATCAACATAATAATTACGACAATCTTCTCTTGATAAAGTACCAACTAATAATTCGCCTTCTTTATCTTGAAACTCTTCTGTTATTAAATTCTTTTCAGCTTCTTTTAATTTTTGAACAACGATTTGTTTAGCAG
>DJPK01000006.1 GCA_002438545.1 Caryophanales bacterium UBA6414 | reverse complement strand
TTATCAGAACTTGCTATCGATAATAAAGAAGCATTTGCAGACTTAGTAGTAATTGCTAAAGATGCATTAGATGGAAAAGCATATACTCCAAAAGAAGCAGTAAAAGCAGCTAGCAAAACTGAAGATAAAGTAGCAGTTAAGGAAGAAAAACCAAAAACTACTAAAAAAGCAAGTACAACAAAGACAACTGCTGCAAAGAAAACAACAACAAAGACTACAACTAAAAAAAGCACAGCTAAAGAAGAAAAATAGTAAAATATTAGATTAATTTCTAATATTTTTTAATTATTATAGCCAAAAATCTTTAAGTATGATAAAATAGCATTATACGAAAGGAAGATTATATGAACACAGTATTAAATGATACTAATGAAAGAATGCAACAAGCGTTAATTAGTCTTGATAAAAAATTTACAAATGTTAGAGCAGGAAGAGCTAACCCAAGTATGTTAGATGGAATTATGGTAGAGTACTATGGCGTTCCAACTCCATTAAAACAAATTGCTAATATCACTATTCCAGAAGCTCGTCAACTATCTATTAAACCATATGATAGAAGTGCTTTAGCCGGTATTGAAAAAGCTATATTTGAAGCTAATTTAGGGGTAACTCCTAATAACAATGGTGAAGTAGTATTTATTGTTATTCCACCATTAACTGAAGATAGAAGAAAAGAATTAGTTAAACAAGTTAAAGCTTTAGCTGAAGAAGGAAAAATAGCTCTTAGAAATATTAGACAAGATGCTAATAATGAATTAAAAAGATTAGAATTACCTGAAGATGAAGAAAAATTAGGTAATGAAAAAGTTCAAGAATTAATAAATAAATTTAATAAAGAAATAGATGAAAAATTAAAAGTAAAAGAAAATGAACTTATGACAATATAAAATTATTAGGGGGGTGCTATGAAGAAAGTATATATGCCGAGTGATGAAACATTAGAAAATATGCAAGAACTAGCTGGTGCTGAGTATCTATATCGCTATATATTAGCTAAAACTGTTGAATCTATTGTAATGAATAAATCACTTGATAAAAACCTACTAGAAGATGAAACAAAAGCTATTAGAGAAGACTATTATATTCAAAAAGCTATTTGCTATCTATATCCCGAGCAAGTTGCTTATTCAGAATGTATGCAAATGGAAAACTGTTTTGCTTTAGATTTATTAAAAAGGCAACCAAGTAATATTATTTACAATATAGATAATATTAGGCATTTTGAGCCAATGACTCAATATTCAAACGATGTAATTAAAAAAGTAATAAGCATATTGGTTCAAGAATTACCTAAGACATCAACATACAGGTTTGAATATAAAGATAATCCATTATTAGATTCCATCTTTGGATGTGAAATTGATAAGTTAATTGAGCACTTTTATAGTTTTGTATATTATAGCGGCGAGCTAATACAAATAGAACCTGCTTACAGCGTATTATTGCCTGATGAAGCATTTGCTAGTCAAGTAGACAGAATCACATCACTACAATCAGGAAAATCAAGATATCATAATAGATATGGTATACCATCAGTAATAGGCAATAAATATGCTAATCAAGATATCTTAAGTAATCCTGATGCTAATGTAAAAAAATTAATGAAATGTATTAAAAGACCAAGATAAGGAAGTAGTAATACTTAAATAAATTAGATTTATAGAGAGTCTTTGCTGGTGTAATAAAGATAATCTAATCAAGTATGAATTCACCCTTTAGTTTTATCGTTAACTGCGTTAAAGTTTAAGAGTATAACAATGTTATAAATAAAGGTGGTACCGCGGATATTAATTCGTCCTTTGCAGGTATCATCTTTTTTTGTTTCAAGAAAGGATAAATTATGAATAATATAGAAGAAATAAAAAATCTTATTAATCTTAAAATGGATAAGGTTAATAACATGCAAGAATTAAATGATTTAAAAGTTGAATTTTTAGGGAAAAAAGGATTAATTACGGAAGTTAATGCTGCAATTAAAAATATTCCAAATGAAGAGAAAAAAGAATATGGTATGAAAGTTAATGAAGTAAGAACATTATTTAATACCTTATATGAAGAAAAATTAAATAAATTTAAGCAAGAACTATTAAATGAAAAATTAGCTAGTGAAAAAATAGATATCTCTATGCCTGCTCTTAACATTAAAACAGGTAGTGCTAATATCTTAGAAAAACTAGTTGAAGAAGTTGAAGAAGTATTTATGTCTATGGGTTATGATGTCGTTGATGGCCCCGAAATCGAAGAAGATCATTATAACTTTGAATTGTTAAATATTCCTAAAGGCCATCCAGCTCGAGATGCCCAAGATACATTCTATATCAAAAATGAAGAACTATTATTAAGAAGTCAAACTTCACCAGTTCAAGCTCGCGTTATGTTAGCAAATAAAGGTGAAAATCCTATTAGAATGATATGTCCAGGTAAGACTTATCGTAGAGATGATGACGATGCCACACACTCACATCAATTTATGCAAATAGAAGGCCTTCTAGTTGATAAAAATATTAGCCTAACTGATTTGAAAGGCACATTTGATGTTGTTATAAAGCATTTATTTGGTAATGAAATAGAAACAAGATTTAGACCAAGTTATTACCAATTTACCGAGCCTTCAGTAGAAACTGATATTACTTGCTTTAATTGCCATGGTAAAGGATGTAATATCTGCAAAAATACCGGTTGGATTACTGTTAGTGGTGCTGGTATGGTTCATCCTAATGTTCTAAGAAATTGTGGCTATGATCCAAGTGAATGGACCGGATTTGCCTTTGGCTTTGGTGCGGAAAGATTAGCCATGTTAAAGTATGGAATTAATGATATAAGAACATTTTATCAATCAGATTTAAGAGAACTTACAAACTTTGATAGAAGGGAGAATAACGATGATTAGTTTAAATTGGGTTAAAGATTATATTGATATTGAAAATGAAGATTTAAATGAATTAGCGGTTAAAATTACTAAAGCCGGTGTTAACGTTGAAAAAGTAATATCTAAAAGAATTAATAATCTAGTAATAGGTAAAGTTATTAGTTGTGAAATGCATCCTGATAGTGATCACTTACATATCTGTATGGTTGATACTGGTAGTGAAACATTACAAATAGTTTGCGGAGCGCCAAACGTAAGAGCAGGACTAAAAGTAATAGTAGCCCTACCGGGAGCAGTTTTACCCGGCAACTTTGAGATAAAAAAAGGCACTATTCGTGGTGTTGAATCAAACGGTATGTTATGTGCTTTATTTGAACTTGGTGTTGAAGAAAAAACTGCTGAAAACTATGCTAAAGGTATTCATGAAGTAGAAGATAATGTTGAAGTAGGAACAGACGCTAATGTTTATTTAGGTACTGATGATACTAACTATGAATTAGATGTTCACAAACATCGTAATAATGACTGCTATTATCATATTGGTTTTGCTTATGAAATAGCTTCCATCTTAAATAAAAAAGTTACTTTACCTGACTTACAATATAGTGAAGTAGAAGATGACATAAAAGACCATTTCACTCTTGAAGTAAACACTAGTAAATGCCCATACTATCTAGCAAAGATGGTTAAAGACATCAAAGTAGGACCAAGTCCTGAGTTTATTCGTAAAAGACTAGTATCTGCTGGTATGCGTAGTATTAATAATGTTGTTGATATATCTAACTATGTAATGTTAGAATTTGGTCAACCAATGCACTTCTTTGATTATGATAAACTAGGTAATAAAATCTTAGTAAGAGATGCTAAAGAAAGTGAAGAAGTAATAACATTAGATGGTAAAAATAGAGTATTAACACCTAACGATATAGTAATTACTGATACTAATAAACCTGTATGTATAGCCGGTGTTATGGGTGGAGAAAATACCGAAGTAGATGATAATACTAAAACTATCTTAATAGAAAGTGCAATATTTGATGGAATAAGTATTCGTAATACTGCTAATAGACTTAATCTAAAAAGTGAATCATCTATAAGATATGGCAAAGGATTAAACTATGAATATACTAAAATGGCTATTGATAGAGCTTGTCATCTTTTAGAAAAATATGCTGGTGCTAAAGTATTAACTGGTATAGTTTCTCATGATAAATTAGATAAAACACCAAAACAAATAACATTTGAAAGTAGTGAAGTAAGTAATTTACTAGGACTTACCCTAACTAATGAAGATATTAAAACAGAATTAGATAGATTAGGCTTTGAATATGAATATAAAGATAATAAGTTTACTGCTACTATTCCTAATAGAAGGCTAGATATTGATCCATATGTTAATGATATTGCCGAAGAAATAGGTAGACTATATGGTTATCATAATTTAAAATCAACATTACCTAAAACTAATACAAGAAGAGGAGTATATGTTGGTGATGTTGGAATTAGAAAAGATGTATCTAAAAGATTACGTACTTTAGGACTAAATGAATGTAAAACTTATACTTTAACAACTCCTGATATGGCTAAGATGTTTAAATATGATAATAGAAAGAGTATTGTCCTACCTAATCCAATCAGTATTGATAAATCAGTTATCAGAACTAGTATCTTACCATCACTACTAAATACTTACCAATATAACAAATCAAGAGGAGTAAAAGATGTCTTAATATATGAAATATCTAAAACATATGATA
The DNA here is from genome assembly GCA_002438545.1 of Caryophanales bacterium UBA6414. Classification (GTDB taxonomy): domain Bacteria; phylum Bacillota_I; class Bacilli_A; order RF39; family UBA660; genus UBA6414. The sequence continues at coordinate 657 of DJPK01000006.1, read as the reverse complement.
CCAATTATCAAGAAGTATCTAAAGTAGCTATGTTATTAAAAGGTAGTTATTTATCTAATAGTTGGCAAGGTATAAATATTAATGTTGATTTCTATTTAGTAAAAGGTATTATTGAAAACTTATTTAATTACTTAGGATTTAAAAATAGATATAGTTTTGAAGTAGTATCAGTTCCTGAATTACATCCTGGTATAAGTGCTAAAATATTGGTAGATAGAGAAGAAATAGGTATAATAGGTAAATTACATCCAAATATTTGTAATGATGATATATATGTTTGCGAATTTTCCTTAACAAGTTTATATAATAAGAAAATAAAACCTATTAAATATAAAGAAACAAGTAAATATCCAAGTATTGTTAAAGATGTATCATTTATTGTTGATAAAGATACTATGGCTATTGATATTGAAAATACTATTAAAAAGTCTGGTGGTAAATTACTTGAGAGTATAAACGTATTCGATTATTATTCTGGTGATAAAATAGATTTGGATAAGAAATCACTAGCTTTCAAATTAACATTTACTGATAGTAGTAGAACACTAGAAGAAAAAGAAGTAATGGATATATTTAATAAAATAATTAGTGATGTTGTAACTAAACACAATGCAGTTTTAAGAGATAAGTAGAAGTAAAATTCTATTTATCTTTTTT
>DJPK01000017.1 GCA_002438545.1 Caryophanales bacterium UBA6414 | reverse complement strand
AAAAGTAATATATATAAGTGTAGTAATTCTTTTAAGTTTTTAGGATATAAATGGCAAGTAGTTAATAATAAATTAAAGATTAGTAGTAATAATAAAACATATTATAGAATTAGAAGAAGATTAATTAAATTAGAGAATAGTGATTATTTAAAATATATAAAATCAATGGGGAGTTATTGTGGTTATTTTAAAGTAATAGATAAAGAATATGGAGGTGTATTTAAAATTAAAACTATTGATTTATATAATACATATAAAAGTAGATATAGTAATACTATTGTTATTATTAAAGAAGGACTTTTTTATAAGACATTAGGAATGGATGCTAAAATAATATGGCATTTATTTAATTATAAATATGTTAAAGATACAGTATCTTTTGGTATGGTACCATATAATAATGTTATTATGAAACTAAATGAATTAGATATATCTTATGTGGTTGTTGATAAGAATGAAGAAATTATTAATAATATAAAAAGTAATAATACTTATTCATTGTATGTAGAGATTGCTAATAGACACTTTGATAAAGTTACTAAGGTAAATAATATTCATGAGTTGCTTGATAAAGTTTTAAAAGATGATGATAATTATGAGAAAGTGTATGGTTATTTATTAGAGATGGCTAGATAATTAATACTTCAGATAGTGATATCTGAGGTATTTTTAGAATATTTTATAGTAGTGGTTTTAATAACGGTATATTTGTGTTAAAATTGGATTATGGAAGGAGTTAGATAAATGAAAAATAGAGAAGAGATTTTAGAGAGCGTTAATAAACCATATGTAGGTGATACTTGTGTACAAGTGAGTGTTGGTTATAATGAGTCATTAACTATATTTAATAAAAGGGGGATTTTATATCATGATATTATAGATTATCCTTGTGTTCCTGTTAATGGATATATAAAAGATGATAGGAGAAAGTATTTTCCTTGTTCAAATATTCCTACTTATATATCACAAAAAGGTGTAGTAGAAACTAAACATACTATGCAATTATTTAATTATGATGAAGTATATGTAATGATTAAAGATGGGGAAATATATGAGAAGTATGTTGTTAGGGATGGAGATAATGCTTTAATTTTAACTAAAATTATTAAGTCTAAAGATAGAGAGATTATGTTATCTAGAAAAGAATTAGATAGTTTATTTAATAGAGATAATGGTAATGTTTATTTAATGAATTTAGATGGAGTATTTTATACTGATTATAATACTTTGTGTATATCTAGTGAAAATGATATTGTTAAATGGGTTCAAGATAGTGCTAGAAATGAATTAATGGAATATATGGATAGTGATGATAATATTATTAGTTATTATACTTTAAAAGTATTAGAAAATAGTATAGATAATATAACTATTGATAATATTCCTAAAGAGACATATTTAACTGAAGATGATGTAGTTATGGTTAAAATAGATAAAGGTAATATAACTATTTCAGTATTTACTATTATATTTATGGGTAGAGATAAATATAAAGTTAATGTTTATGATTATTTAATAGATAATTATAGTTTAAAAGAATTAAAAGAATTAAATTGCCCAATAGTTAGAACTAAAGAACCTAGAATATCTTATAAAATGAATTTAGATATTTCAAAAGATGAAGGTATTAGACAGAATAGATTAGTTAGAAGACGTAAAAGATAGGAACTACTGGCGTAGTTTTTTCTTTTTATCATATACTTATATTGGTGATGATATGAAATTAAATGTAGGCGTTATATATGGAGGAAGATCTAATGAGTGTGATATATCAGTAAATACTGGTATGGAAATAATAAATAATCTTGATAGTAGTAAGTATAATATAGTTAAGATATTTATACCTTATGGATTAGATAATAGATGGGTATATGATATATTAAATAATAAACTAGATATAGTTATTATTGGATTACATGGTGGGATAGGTGAAAATGGTAGTATTCAAGGATTATTAGAGTGTTTGAATATTCCTTATATAGGTAGTGATGTATTAGGTAGTGCAATTGGGATGAATAAATATATTACTAAGAAATTATTAGAAAGTAATAATATTAAGACTCCTAAATATTTATTTATTAAGAATAGTGATAAGATAGATAAAAAGAATTATAGTAAGTTAGATTATCCATTAGTTATTAAACCTAATGAAGAAGGTTCTAGTGTGGGAGTTATGATAGTTAATAATGTTAGAGAGTTAATGAGAGGTTTAAAGAAATTAAAGAGATTAGGATATGATATATTAGTAGAGGAATATATTAGTGGTAATGAAATATCTTGTGGTGTGATAGAAGATGGTGATGATATAGAAGTACTTGATGTATTAGATATTAAACCTAATTCAATATTTTATGATTATAAAGCTAAGTATGATGATGATAAGACATATATAGATATATCTAGTTTAAGTGAAGATATAGTTAGTAAAATTAAAGATATTGCTAAAGAAGTATTTATTACTTTAAATAGTAAAGATTATGCTAGAGTAGATATGATAGTTAGTGATAATGAGATATATGTATTAGAAATAAATACTTTACCTGGTATGACAGGACATAGTTTAATACCTAAAGAGTTAAAACTTAAGAATATATCTTATGGGGAGTTTTTAGATAGATTGATAACTAATAAATTAAGGAAGTAATAGTGAATAAAAGTTTTAATAATATACATAATATAATTGAGTGAAAAAAAGTGGTAAAAGTGGCAAAAATTTTCAATAGATATTGATTTATTATATCTTTTAATGTATAATGTCATTGAGAAAAAGTGGTAAAAGTGGCAAAAATTTTCAATGGAGGTAAAAATGAAAACAATTAAAAGAGATATTTATCTAAACAAATTAATAAGTAGAAAAGAAAACGGGTTAATTAAAGTTATTACCGGTATTAGGAGATGTGGTAAGTCTTATTTATTAAATGAGTTATTTGTAAATTATTTAAAAGAATCAGGT
>DJPK01000010.1 GCA_002438545.1 Caryophanales bacterium UBA6414 | reverse complement strand
CTTAAAGTTCATAGCAATGAGCGCCAATCATTATTTGGTATTGTTCAAGGTGGAGAATATCAAGACTTACGTGAAGAATGTGCTAAAAAATTAGCTAGTATGCCTTTTGATGGTTATTCAATCGGTGGTACTTCCGTTGGTGAAGATAAAGATACTATGTATCGTATGATTGATTATGCTATTAAATACTTACCTGAAGATAAACCAAGATATCTAATGGGAGTAGGGGATCCATACGATTTATTTGAAGGTGTTATGCGTGGCGTTGATATGTTTGACTGCGTTCATCCAACAAGACTTGCTCGCCATGGTCATGCCTTTACTAGAACTGGTAAAATTAACTTAAAGAATGCTAAATATAAAGAAGATTTTACCCCCGTTGATAGCACTTGTGATTGTGAATGCTGTAAAAACTATACTAAAGCCTATATTCGTCACCTGATTGTCGCTGATGAAACATTAGGTCAAAGACTATTATCTATTCATAACTTAAGATTCTTAATTAGAATCATGGAAAATATCAGAGAAAGTATTAAAGAAGATCGTTTCTTAGAATACAAAGAAGAATTTATGAATACTTATAAAAAATAATAAACCCCATTCCCATAGTAGGAATGAGGCTTTTTTAATAATTACTTGCCTATATAGTATCAACGAATGTATCATCTAGACATCTGATTAAGCATACGCAATTTAAATTAATTGTGAAGAAAGAATTTGTACTTACGTATGGGAATAAACTAGTTGTATCTGGATTAGGTGCTAGAACACGACAAGTAGCACAGCAATCATCTAATTTCTCTAATCTGAAGACACTAGAAGTAGTACCATCAATTGTTCTTGTAGTAGGTATTGCTAAAGGTGTTGAACCTCCAGAACAAGTGTATAATACTATTGGTCTCGTATTACAAAAAGTCGTACAATTTTGACCTAAATAACCACGATCACAAGTTTCTAAGCATCCATCATTTTGACAAACACTCTGTTGAAGAAGTAAGATGACTTTTAAGATATCACTGATGCATGATTTGCAAGTATTATTATTGTTATTACACATAATATAATCCACCCCTTTATTTATATTCAATATTAAGATATGTTTAATTTTATAAAAAAACACTACTAATACCTAAAAATAATAAATTTATCATATATTTAACTAGGTGATATTATTTATGCTATTATATTATGTAATTATCTTCTGTATTAGTTTATTAGTACCCATTAATTTTATTAACCCGGAACTATTTCATTCACTATTATCTTTTGTCTGGGCTATTGCTACAGTACTAATTATTCTAAGTGGTATCTATTTTTCTATTAAGTACAAGTTTATTCAATTTAGATTTGTTAAAATGATTAAGTCGCTATTTAGTAAAAGCAGTGAAGGAAATAGTTCTTTTGAAGCCTTATCTTTATCTTTAAGTGCTAAACTAGGAGTAGGGGCATTAAGTGGTATTGCTCTTGCTATCTATATTGGTGGACCCGGTACCATATTTTGGATGTGGTTATGTACTCTTATTTGTGTAATAAATACTTATGTTGAAAGTGTTCTAGGTATTAAATATCAAGAAAAACGTAAGAAAGACTTAATAGGAGGCCCCTCTTTCTTTATCAAAAAAGGACTAGGTAATAGTAAACTAGCCATGTTATATTCAATACTAATCATCTTATCTTATACCGGACTATTTCTTACTATTCAATCGAATACTATTGTAAGCTCTATTGTCTATGAATTTAATATAAGCTCGATATATCCATTACTATTTCTAACAATAATATCTTTAATAGTAATATTCATGGGTAATAAAATTATTGCTAAGGTTAGTGCTATTCTAGTACCTATCATGGGTATAATATATATATTTATATCTTTTTATATCATTATAAAAAATATTACTATCTTACCAAATATTATTACTAATATCTTTAAATTAAGTTTAAACTTTCGAAGTATTAGTAGTAGTTTATTTGTAATTATCATTGGTATTCAACGAGGAATGTTTGCTTCAGAATCAGGACTAGGTACTAGTGCTATCTCCTCAGCATCCTGTAAAAACGATTCTTCTAAACAAGGACTATGTGAAGTATTTGGTGTCTATTTCACTGTATTCATAATATGCACTATGACAGCTATATTAATATTATTATCTGATTATTCTAGCATTAACTTTGGTAATATCAACGGAATAGAACTAACTATGTATGCCTTTAAATATCATCTAGGTAAGTTTGGAAGTTATCTCTTAGCAACTATTACGATTTTATTTGCTTATTCGACCATTATATCTGGCTACGTCTTTGGCGAAGTTAACCTAAAAGCTCTCTTTAATAAAATAAATAAACAAGTTCTACTTATCTTTAAAATTATTGTTATCTTATTAATTATTATTGGTGGAGTAATGAAGCCTAGTGTTTTATGGAACTTAGTAGATGTTATGGTAGCTTTTCTTTTAATAATTAATATCTATTCAATGCTAAAATTAGCTAAATGAAATATACATCACAGTATATTTTTTTTATGTTGGTTAATATTATTAGTGGTGAATAATATGGATAATGATAAATATCAGAAAATAGTTAGTAAAAATACTCCTAAAAAACCAGTATTAGAAAATGCTATTATGACTTTTCTAGCTGGTGGTTTAATGGGACTATTTAGTGAATTATTATTAGAATTATATGTATATTGGTTAGATATACCAAGAAAAGAATCAGGAGTCTTAGTAATTCTTACCTTAATATGTATCTCATCAATCTTAACAGCCTTTGGTGTATTTGACATCTTAGTAAATAAGTTAAAGTCTGCCTTAATAATACCTATAACCGGGTTTGCTCATTCGATTACATCTGCAGCGATGGACTATAAAAGTGAAGGTTTAATCTTAGGAATAGGTGCTAATATCTTTAAATTAGCCGGTTCTGTTATCTTATATGGTGTAGTAGCAGTATATTTATTTGGAATAATAAGAATACTAGTAATAGGAGGATAATATGACATATAAATTTAATAATGTATATATTGATAATACTTATACCATTGCCAGTGTCTATGAAGCAAATGGTCCATTAAGAAAATATTTTGATAAGATTTATGATGAAGACTTTTACTTCGGTGAAAAGAGTGTTGAACAAGCTGAAATTAAATTATCAAGAGATGCTGTTAACGGACTACTTAAAAAATGTAGTCTAAATGATAGCGAAGTAGACTTATTAATTGCTGGCGACTTACAGAACCAAATATCTGCTTCTAATTATATGGCTCGTTTTTTTAAAATACCTTTTTTAGGAATCTATAATGCCTGTGCTACTAGCAGTGAAGGAATTAGTATTGCCTCAGTATTTATTGATAGTAAAAAAATCAAAAATTGTATTGTTGCCACTTCATCACATAACTTGGTTGCGGAAAAACAATTTAGAAATCCTATTGAATATGGTGCTCCTAAACCTGAAACAGCCACCTTTACCGCTACCGGTGGAACAGCTATGCTTCTTAGTAATAAAAAAAGTAAGATTAAAGTATCTTCTGCCACTATTGGTATGGTTCAAGATTTAGGAATAAAAGATGTTAATCATATGGGTGCTGTTATGGCACCAGCCGCTGCTGATACAATATATAAACACTTAACGGCCACTAATACTAGTATTAGTGATTATGACTTAATTCTAACCGGTGATTTAGGGGAATATGGTAAAAACATTCTTACTGATTATATGAAAGAACAATATAATATTGAATTAGGTAATAATTATAACGATTGTGGTTGTATATTATATGATACTAAAAAACAACCCGTCTTAGCCGGTGGTTCTGGACCGACATGTAGTTCCTTAGTATACTTTAGTTATGTTCTAGAAGATATGAAAAATAATAAATTAAAGAAAGTATTAGTCGTTCCAACCGGCGCTATATTTTCTCCTACACTAGTATTTCAAAAAGAAACGGTGCCTAGTATTGCTCATGCTATATGTTTGGAGGTAGTCGAATGATTTATATATATTCATTTCTGTTTTGTGGCTTAATATGTATGATAAGTCAGCTAATTCTAGATAATACTAAGTTAACTCCTGGTCATATAACTAGTTTATTTGTTGTAGTTGGCGCTTTTCTTGATTTAATGGGAATATACGACCGTATAGTTTTATATGCCGGAGCGGGAGCATTAATTCCAATAACTTCTTTTGGTCACTTGCTTGTTCATGGGGCAATGGATGTAGCAGGGGAGCAAGGACTACTTGGACTAGCCTTTGGTATATTTAATCTAACATCTGCCGGTATCAGTGTTGCCCTAGTATTAGGTTTTATTCTAGCTTTACTATTTAAACCAAAACATTAATTTACTTAACTAGATAATTATGTTATAATTAGTAAGAGGTAGATTATGAAAAAGAATATTGGAAAAATAACTTATATAACATTTATGGTATTAACATTAATTTCGTTAATCCAAAGTATTTATTTAAAAAATTTAGCTAGTGTAGGACTAAGTGCTATTGCTTTAATTACGCTAAGTATTCCTAATATAATAAAAAAGATATTTAAATTAGAAATACCTGCATTATTAGAAGTATTATTATATATCTTCATTTATGCCGGTATTGTCTTAGGAAGTGTATATAGATTATATGACAGCTTTGAAATGTGGGATAATATCCTTCATTATACATCAGGTATTCTTACTAGTTTAATAGCTTATTCATTAATATATATCTTAGGTAAAAAGAATAATCTTAGTATTAGTTTAATTCTTATCTTTTGTTTTAGTTTCTCTTTAATGACCGGTGTTATATGGGAATTTATTGAGTTTACTTGTGATAACACTATTCGAGGAGATATGCAAAAAGATACTATTGTTGATTCTATTGCTACTACTATATATAAAGATAGACTATCTATTAAAGATATTGATTATACTATTATCTATAGTAAAGGGCAAGAGTATAGAATTGATAATGGCTACTTAGATATTGGCTTATTTGATACTATTAAAGACTTATTTGCTAACTTTCTAGGAGCTATAACTTATGTTATATTAATGTATTATCACTTAGCTAAAAATAAACTTAAATTTATGAATAATTTGGTCATCAAAAAAGCATCTTAATTGATGCTCTTTTATATTTTATACATAGTAATCTTTAGAAACTATGTAGTCGGCAGACAAGTAATTATGGATATTTGAACTAAAAAAGTGTAAATAACACCATAATTTCTTCTTATTATTATGAAGAGTATGATATACTATTTATGTAATAATACATTTGATAATAAAACATCACTTAAAATGAAGGAGTATTTATGAAAAAGAATAAAGTTAAGTTTCTAATTTTAATAGTATTTGTATTCCTATTTTTAAAAACGTGCCAGAATTATAGTTATATTTTAGAATTAAAGGCACATTGGAATATAAACGTTCCTATAGCAAACAGAATAATATACACTGCTGATTCTGGGCCAAGTTTTCATGGTGATGGAGTAAGATATACCATTTTACATTTTAAGAATACAAAAAAAATTGAAAAAATGTTTGAGTGGAAGAAGAGTATATCAGATAGTGATATAAAAAATTTCAAAAATGATTTAGAGTCAATAAATGTTATTGATAATGAAATGATAGTAGATTTTAATAATCCTGAAAATTTATATTATATTATTGTTGGTGATGATCAAATGTCGACAATACATTTAATATATAATAAATCAGAAAAAAGACTATATTATTTAGAACATATTGTATAACGTTAACAATATATGATAAAGAGTACTATTTTGAAGTGATAAAAAAATGTAGACAGTCTATAAAAGACACAACCTACATTTTTTATGTTATTATAACTATACATTAAACTATAAAAACCAAATTCAATATAAAATTGAATTAGAATTATTATACTCTTTTATATTTCACGCATGTTTTCTGCATTCTTGTATGGATCTTTAGGATCTATATAATCAACGAATAAGATACCATTTAAGTGATCATACTCATGCTGAAAAGCAATAGCTAATTCTTCTCTAACGCGATATTTAACTTCATTACCGTCAATATCTTTACCTTTCATAGTAATTCTTGCATATCTTGGTACGATACCCTCAACTGGTCTATTAATACTTAAACATCCTTCACCTTCAGAAGCATATATTAATTCTTCAGAATGTGATACTATTTCCGGATTTATTAACACATAGTCAACAAATTTTCCTTCACTTTCTTCATAACATACCACAAAGAAACGTTCATTAACACCCATTTGTGGTGCTGCTAAACCCATTCCTGGTCTTAATTTATATTTCTTAGCATATTTTTCTATCTGACTTAAACGTAAATGTTCTAGCATATCGTTGATAAGTTTCTTCTTTTCTTTGGTTAGTGGGAATGTTGTATCAACGTTTTTAGCACGTACTCTTTTATCTTTTTCATCTAATATATCAGAAGTTTTAATCATAACATTCCTTCTTTCTGTACGTATTTTACCACAGAAATAAAAAAAAGGGAAGTTTTTTCCCTTAAGATATGTTAAATTACAGCTCTAGTACCTATTATAATTACTAATAGAATAAATAATACTAAGATAATAGCTGCTCCATATCCGAATCCACCATTATTGCCATATCCGTATCCATAAGCTGGATATGATTGATAGCCATAGTTTTGATTGCAGCAAGAACTACCACCTGTATTGTATCCACTTCCATAATAATACATATAAATACCTCCTTTACTATCTATTATAGTGTACTCAAATATTTAATTTTTGTTATTGTTTTTACCCAAATAATAAAAATTATAAAAGATTATTTATGTGATTTAACACTTGGATTTATCTTAGTTTCTTCAGTAAATGATAATAAGTCAACAAATCTATTTTCTTCACGTTTTAATTTAGCCGTACTAAGAACATTCTGCATCATGGCAATATGTTTAGCAATACTATTATCACTATTTATACTATCTTCCTTAACAGCATCTTTTTGTTCTTTTGATAATTTAAAAGGTATATAAGTAGAGTAGTACTTATTAGCAAAGTTTTCTTCATATACTAATTGTTCACTACCTAAATATAATGGAATAATAGTATTACCAGTTAAATTAACAATAGTTTTAATAACTCTATCTAAATTAGCATGACAACTAATTGGTGCATTATAACCAGGTAAATCAAAAGATAATATTATTTGATTATTTTCATCAATAAAACCTGTCTCATTATTAGGAACAATTCCCCAATTAATATTTATTCTAGCACTTATTACTGAATTAAGTAAAATATCTATTAAAGAGTCTTTATATTCATAGAATATTTGAAAATTATCAGCCGATACTAATCTTACTAGATCTTCATATAACATATTATCCTTATCATAACGATTATATTCGCTATTATAACCATCTAAAAAATCCTGCGAAATACCACTAGCAATATTTGCTTCGCGAACACCTAAACTACTATTATTAACATAGCCAGCATCTTTATTATTGTTCTTATTTTCTTCTTTTAAAACTTGTCTTTGTTCTTTTAAATAACCATTTAACACTCTATATCTAGTAATAGCTTCAACTATTTCATCTTTAGGTATATTATTAACATTTATTGTTCTAACATCATCAATATCATTCTTTGTTTTATTACTTAAAAATGTTATCATCGCTAATGCTTTAATTATTTTAGTTTTAATTTTTTCAACTCGATTAATCATAAATAAAGATAGAGCAGATAATTCTTCATCTGGTAAAGAAGACAAAATATTACTATCATAATAATCAGAAACACAAGTAAATGTTTTTTCTTTCTTACCAGTTCTAGTATTAGTTTGTAAATAAGGCATATTTAATCTCCTAGCTCTATTATTATTAGCATTAATATAGTATTCCATATATCCATATCTATCTAAGAACTTAGCCCCATTTATAATAATTTTAACTCTACTATCAATAATCTTCTTACGACATAATGGATAATTAGGCTTAAGATAATTTAATGTTCTCTTTTTAATATTTAATATTTCTTTTTCAGTTAAAGTACCATTAATAAACTTATCCTCTTCATCTCTAGAAAAACTAATATTACAAGTAGAGTATAAATCTCTTGCTACTGAATAAATATCTTCCATAGTATTACCATGATACGCATAATAAGCTGCCGGTTTAGTTAATATACGTCTCTGACCTTTATCTAGCCCATAAATAAAACTCCAAAATGTATCAATATTTTCTACTATATATTTAATAGTTTTTACTTCACAATAATCGCTTGCTGTTAACTGAAATATAGAATTATCAGGACTATCCATCCTATATAACATATTAGTTAAATCTTCCATTCCTTTAACACATAATTTATCAATATTATATTCTTCACCAGCATCTGCTTTAAATATATCACTATGTTTTAATAGATTTAGAATAGTAATAGGAAATTCATTAATTTCAGCCTCCCTAACTAATCTTTTATTTTTCTCAAACTCCTCATTAAAATTACTAAGCACCTTATATCACCTACAAAAAATTATATTATAGTTTTAAATGGTTGTCAAACGAGGAATATATTGATATAATAAAGTTACATGATAGAAAGCACTTTATAATATAGAAGTGAGGAATGAACAACGAATAAAAAAAGAAAAAAATAGTAATATTAACAATAGTATTACTAGCAATTTTAATAGTTATTGGAGGAGTAATAGCTATTTTAAACACAAAAGGAAGAAATGAACTATATGATACCGTAGTATCAGTAATTACTTTAGATATTAATCCTAGTATAAAATTAGAATTAAATAAAGATAATAAAGTTATTAATATGATAGCTCTTAATGAAGATGCTAAAGATATAGTTTTAAGTAATTATGCAGGTAATAGTTTAGAGAGTATTATTAATGAAGTTACTAATAAGTTAATTAATAAAGGATATGCTCAAGAAAAATTAGTAATCCTAGTTGGTACAAGTGGCACTATTACAAGTAATGAAGTCAAAAATTTAATTGATAAAAACTTAACTACAAATAATATCGATTATAGTGTAATCATTCCAAAAGTTAGTGATACATCTTCTAAACTTGCTAAAGAGTATAATATTACGGAAAGTAAAACAGTGTACCTAGAAGAAGTTATAAAAAATAATTCTAATTTAAAGATTGAAAATATTAAAGATATGAGTATTAATGATAATGTTAATAAAACTAATGAAACAACTGAAAATAATACTAATGATAATACCGAAAACACTAGTCAAAGTACTAATAGCGGTGGAGTTAATGGTAGTGGCTCTAAATGTGATTATGTTAGACCTGCCTTAACTAACGAAGAAGCCGGTAAAAAGATAGCTAATATGATGGGAGCAACGGTTGGTACTGGTAGTTATTGTGATAAATTAGCTCCTGAATCTGCTATGGTAACTACGTCAGATGGTAATTGTAATTATAAAGTAATATTTAAGCATCGTACAAAGAAGTGTGTATATTATATTAATGTTGAAACAGGTAGTATTGTTGGTAATCCTAAATGTGAAGCAACCTTAGTTGAAGAAGGTGAGGCTCAATGTATCGTTATGGAATCAATGGGTTTAACGCAAAGAACTATGTTTTATGCGAGTGCAGCAAAAAATTATTAATGATGAGTATGTATATGAAGTTGAAGATGTTTATGGTACACCCGATGAAAATAATCAAAGATACGTTTACGAATACCATGTATCTAAGACAACTGGTCAAATAACTGCTAAAAATAAAATTAGAGTATTGTCATAGATAGTGTGAAAAGTTTTTAAACTTAATTAAAAATGAAACTAATAGAAAAGCAAGACTAGAAGATTGCTTTGCATACTGCGAACCATGTCAAGAACCGATTGTATTTACTGGTGGTAGTACCGGTACAATATCCTATGAAGCCAAAGGCAGTCTAGGAAGATGGCATGACAAATTTTATATTCCAGACGGAGAAACTGAAACATTAAGTGAGCTAAGAGAAAAAGACAGAGACTATGAGGTCAAATTTTGGGGTACTGCTAAGTATGATTTTGCTGAATGGTTTAAAAATAATAAAATGTAGCAAAGTAAATAAATATCAATTTATGAAAAAGCAGGGAGGAAAATATGAAAACAGAAATTGTTCTTACAGGAATCTTAAGGGATAAAAATTTATTTTTAGCAGTAAAAAGAAATGAAAATGATGACTCGTTTCCCGGTGCTTGGGAATTTCCAGGTGGCCATTTAGAAACTGGTGAAACACTAAAAGAAGGTTTAAAAAGAGAATTAAAAGAAGAAATAGACTTCACAGACGATTTTGAGCCAATAATTACTCATTATTATGATGAAATAAAAGAAAAAAATGGTAAACTAATTCATGAATTAGAAATTGATTTTCTTATAAACGTTGATAGCACTAAAATAAACGTTAAGTTAAGCAATGAG
>DJPK01000021.1:9055-9213 GCA_002438545.1 Caryophanales bacterium UBA6414 | reverse complement strand
TCAAAATACATATATTCTGGTTGTTTGCAGTTAAGAATCATACTAGCCATTAAAGATAATCTGACAGCTTCTTTATTAACTACCGGTAATACTCCTGGGAATCCCATATCAAGTGGTCTGACATTACTATTAGCAAGGGGTGAATAATCATTTCTAGC
>DJPK01000021.1:6474-9039 GCA_002438545.1 Caryophanales bacterium UBA6414 | reverse complement strand
CCGGAAAATACTTTAGATTTAGTTTTACTAATTTCACAGTGCATCTCTAATCCAATTTTAGCAATATACTTACTCATGATTAACCTCCTTAGCTAGTTGATTTTTATAGTTCATAGTGCCCTCTAGAGCATAGGCAATATTTAAAACATTCGCATCATCATAACAATTGCCGGTAATATTAACTCCAACCGGTAAGTTAGATACAAAGCCACATGGAATGGTAATAGAAGGAAAACCACCAAAATTACCAATTTGTAGATGTTCTTCTAGAATAGAAGTGTTTTCTGTTAAGATATTATCTTCAGCATCAAACTTTTTAGCAGGGCCACTTCCTACCGGAAGAATAACACCATCATATTTCTTATATAGTTCCTTCCAAGCGTTAACTATTAATCTTCTAGCCCTTCCGGCATTATGGAAATATCTATTTATATTCTCTCTTTCTAGAACATAAGAACCAATAACAAATCTTCTTTTAATTAATGAAGAAAAACCTTTTGTACGGTGATCTTTCATCATTTCAATATAGTTCTTACCTTCACCACGTGGGCCAAAACTAATACCGGTTAAATTAGACATATTAGATGTTGCTTCGGCACTAGAAATAACGCTATAAATAGCAGGTACAGCATCTAATAAGACTTTATCGACTGATTCTTCAACTACTTCTATACCAATACTACGACATTTATCAATAACTTTCATAAAGTTTGCTAAGTGTTCTTTTAGTTCTTCATTAGCATTTGGATAGTTATTTATATCACATATTTCTTTAATATAACATAGTTTCTTGCCTGATACTTCGCCGGCTAGGGAAGATGCTAGGTTAATATTGCTTGAATCCCATGATGTCATATCATTTTTATCGATACCTTTCATAGTATCTACCACAATAGCGGCATCTTTGACATTACGAGTTAGGACTCCTAAGTGATCCAAGGATGAAGCAAATGGAAATAAGCCGTATCTAGATATCATACCATATGTTGGTTTATATCCTACTATTCCACAATAAGCCGCGGGTTTTCTAATAGAATCACCAGTATCAGAACCTGTTGCATATGGATAAACGCCATAGCTAACAGCACAAGCGCTTCCTGATGAAGAACCAGCACACATACGACTAGTATCCCAAGGATTTCTTACAATACCTGTGTGTCCTGTTGTACCAGTACCACCCATACCAAATTCATCCATAACTGTCTTATTAACTAATACTGCTCCGGCAGACTTTAATTTAGAAACTGCTGTTGCATCGAAGAATGGAACATAATCTTTTAATGTGTTAGATGATCCGGTAGTAAGGACTCCTTTAGTTGAATAATTATCTTTAAGGCCATATGGAATACCGGATAATAAATTATCATTAACTACTCCACCCTTGGTATCATCTAAAATAGTTACAAAAGCATTACATTTATCTTGAAGTTCATGAGATAGCTTTAATGATTCAGCAACTAATTCATCGCTAGTACACTCTCCTGATACTAACATTTCATGTAATTCTTCAATAGATTTATTCATATATTTCATTCTCCCACCACCTTAGGTATTTCAACTTCTCTATCAGTATGAACATCACAATTAGATAATAAATCATCAATATCTACTGACTCAATAACTTCATCTTCTCTTAGTTCATAAGTAAAGTCATCTAAACAATGAGTCATAGGTTCAACTTTATCAATATCTTTAATATTGTTAATAACATTAATAGATTCATCTATTACAGAAAACTCATCTAATACCATTTGATTTTCTTCAGCAGTTAAACCAATTAATAATTTATTTGCGTATTCATCGACCATTTCTTTAGTAAATTTATTCATTAATATACCTCCTCTAATAACTTATTTAATTATATTTTATTTACCATAATAAGTCAATAAATTAGGATGATGTCTAAAGAAAAAACTAACCTATGTTAGTTAGTCGGTTATTCAAGCATCTAATATTTTTTGATAGTACTCTCTTTTCATGCAAAGCATTATATAATAATTCCCTATCTAGTCTTGTAAAACTACCTTCAAAGACTAAATCATTAAATAGTATATCTATATTATGTTTCTCTATTAATCTTTTAAAGATACAATTAACTAGATAATATGGGATAACTATTGATTTTAAATTATCAGTCATAAGAAAAGTTAGTTCATTATTAGTATCTAGATAGTAAGGAATAATAGTACCATAACCACAACTTGCTATAAAAGAAGTTGGACCTGCTAAAGGTAGTAGATCTCCTTCAACTATTTCTTTAACTATTTTTCTATCTTGTGAATTTAGGCAATTAAACTCTAAATATATTTCATCATCTTTATTAAGATAACTATCAGTAGTAATTATTGCTTGAATATTACTTGTATTTTTCATTATATATTTCCTTTCTTATATATTATATATAATATGTTTATGGTACGATAATATTACCAAAAAATGTGCCGATTTAAGAAATTGTGGGTTGCTGGTAATTAAAAATTATTATTTTTTTGAAAAATGTCTTGAAAATTTTTTTTATATATGCTATTATTAGATAGCAATCAAGCAATGGACCCTTAGCTCAGT
>DJPK01000021.1:0-6328 GCA_002438545.1 Caryophanales bacterium UBA6414 | reverse complement strand
TGGGGGTTCAAGTCCCTTCACCTGCACCAATTATTATGGTTAGTTGCAATATTAATTATTTAAATATTTTATTATTGCATATAATAAAAAGGGAAATACTTAACTTTGCTGTGTTGAGTACTTACCCAAAGTTTTTGTTTAAGTACTTAATCTAATGCAGATTGAGTACTATTTTTTTATACATAGAATCATTATAGAGACTATTAATAAAATGATAATTAGTATTAGAAATGTGATTAATAAATCTTTTTTCTTCATAAATATCAAGCCTCCTTCCTTTAAGAAGTTGGCAAGTACTCAATGGTTAGTATTCCCTATACTTGATTGTACTATTTGTGCGACGATAAAGCAACAAAATTAACAAAGTTTTATTGTGTATTTTATAATATATCTAGAAATTATACTAATATTAAATTATTCAATAATTTAGTTATTTTTTTTGACATTAGCAAATGTTTATGATATTATTAGTATGTAAGCAAGAATACTTGCATATAATAAAAAAAGAGGAACATTTGATTTCGCAAGTGAATGTCTCCTCCATAAATGGGTTTGACACTCTGTCAATGCTGAAGAGTGTCTATTTTTTTATTGCTAATACCAATAAGGTAGATAACAGTAAGATGATAGCAATGAGCCTTAGAACTTTTATTATAAAAGTTTTAGTTTTCATTTTATCTACCTCCTTTCTTTTACTAGATTGGAGGACGACACTCACATCAAATATTCCTATTAGGAATTATATAATAAGCATATTTATAAAGCAAGAGAATTAACAGAACTTTTTTATTAATGTATTATGTAGTTAATTCTTTTGACAATATTAATTGTTTATGATATTATTAGTATGTAAGCAAGAAGACTTGCATATAATAAAAAAGGGAAATACTTAACTTTGCTATGTTGAGTACTTACCTAAATGTTTGTGAAGTACTTAATCTAATGCAGATTGAGTACTATTTTTTTATACATAGAATCATTATAGAGACTATTAATAAAATGATAATTAATATTAGAAATGTAATTAATAAATCTTTTTTCTTCATAAATATCAAGCCTCCTTCCTTTAAGAAGTCGGCAAGTACTCAACAGTTAGTATTCCCTACACTTGATTGTACTATTTGTGTGATAAGAAAGCAACAAAATTAACAGAACTTTATAAAATATTTTTTATATATTTTTTCATGAAAAATCCTAGTCTGTCTTATTCATAAACGAATAAGTTACGACTAGGACTTTTATTTTTTGAATAATTATAAAAATCTTTTTCTTGATTTAGATTTTGATATTGAAACATCACTTGAATGTTCAGTAGTATTTTCTTGTAGCGCACTATTATCTACTTTTCTTACAGACATTCTTTGAAATTCAACAACAGCTCTGTAAAATAGTTCTAAATTTAAGTAAATTGTTATAGGCCAAACGTTGTCTTGATGTATTAATATATCAGTTAATAAGCTTCTGTGTTTGTAATAGAAATCTTTTTCTTCTTCACGAAAAGTTTTAAAATCAACTTCTTCTAATCTTTGAGGAATATTACAACTAGGTCCTAGGTTCCAATAAGGCTTTTCACACATTTTTTCAGAAACATCAATTGCTACTGATGCATTCACGTATTTGTCAGGCACTAAATTATTTTTATTAATCGCAACTAGTAAGCATGCTGCTAATTTGAATGTATCTAACTCTCCCCTAATATATTTTGCTTTAAACTCATTATAGTATAAATAATAATCTTCTAAGGCTTTTTCTATCTTTCTAGAAACAATACTATTTATATTGACTTTGTTTTCTGTTAATCCATAAATAATTAAACTTCTAATATCATCTTTCGTAAGAATTTCTTTTGTCATCTTATGCCTCCTAAAATATATATATGTTTTTATTATATCATATATTTTTATTTTTTATTAAATATGATACAATTTATTTAACAAGAATGATTGGAGGATAAATATGGAACAGTTTTATTTAGAAATACCGTCAAGCAAAAGAAAGAATGAGATAATTGACTATTTTGATGAATTTGTTATGTATAATTCAGATATTAATGGTTCGGGTGGATTAGATAAAATTTTAAGTGGATATACTTTTGAACAAGCACTAGATCGTTGTTTAAATATGTGCAATGAAGAATATGCCAAAAAATTAGGTCGTTGTCAAGCAAAAACATTTCTTTTAATTAGGGCTAATGATAACAAAATTATAGGTACTATAAATATTAGGTGGAATCTAACAGAAAAAATGAAACAATTTGGTGGTAATATAGGATATGGAATACGACCAACAGAAAGAAGAAAAGGATATAATAAAGTTAACTTATATTTAGGTTTAATTGAGGCTCAAAAATTAGGTTTAGATAAAGTTATGCTTGATTGTGATGTTAAAAATCTTGGTTCTGATAAAACAATTTTGGCACTTGGTGGTATTTTAGAACGAACAGAAGTTGATCCGTATGATGGGATATTAACGAACGTATATTGGATTAAAGTTGATGAAAGTATTAAGAAATACAAAGAAACATTTGGTGATAAGATATATAATAAATAAGCATTTTTTTACGAAACAAATAACTGACAGCAATGTTGGTTATTTTAGTTATTAGGCAATAAAAAAGATAGAAAATACTATCTAGTTTCGTATACACTAACTTCTTTTCTATCTCTTCCTCTATTTTCATACTTAACATATCCTGACATAGTGGCAAATAAAGTATCATCAGTACCTCTTTTAACATTTTTACCAGGATGAATTTTAGTACCTCTTTGACGATATATAATAGAACCTGCTTCAATATATTCGCCATCAGCAGCTTTTGCTCCTAATCTTCTACCAGCAGAATCTCTACCATTACTTGTTGAAGATTGTCCTTTTTTATGAGCAAATAACTGTATATTAAATTCTAAGAATTTTAACATATTATTCCTCCTCATCAATAATTTTAATATTTTTAGGATATTTAATAGCTAACTCTTTTAATAAACTAATCATATTATTAAGTAGTTTATTAGTTATATCATCATTATCTAATATATTAATTACTAACTTATCTGTATCGTTTAAAACATTTATAGCATTAATATTAATAGATGATATAGCGTTTACTGTACATATTACTGTTGCACTTACGGCAGCACATACAATATCTTTACCATATGTATCATAATTAGCATGACCTGTTATTGTAATATCCTTAGGCTTTAGTACAATTTTAATCATCTAACACCTATTTAATTTTTTTAATTTCTACTTTACTATATGGTTGACGATGTCCTTGAGTCTTTCTAGTAGATTTTTTATTAGGTTTATATGTAAATATTCTAAGTTTTTTAGATTTACCTTGTTTTACAACAACTCCTTCAACAGTAGAACCTTTAACATATGGATTACCTACTACACCATTAGCCATTAATACTTTATCAAAAACAACTTTTTTACCTTCTTCAGCATCTAGTTTTTCAACGTAGATAACATCGCCTTCAGCAACACAGTATTGTTTTCCACCAGTTTCAATTATAGCTTTCATTCTGTACCTCCTTATTATTAATATTTAAGACTCGCCCTCAAGGTGGAATATCTCGCTTTTACCTTTTTAGTGCGGTTGAGTAAACAACTCGAGGTCTTAAAAACAATATAATTCTATCATAATTTATTAGCTAAGTCAACCTAAAATGGTGATAGTTGCGATATATTTTCCGTAATAAATAAGCCCTAAGATATAAATTATGATAAATAAGATATTTACTATGTGAAATTTCGCTTTTCTTATTTTATGGTTGAATAGATACATTCCAAATAATTCTAAGAAACATCCACCAATAATTGATAAGAATAATAATGTTTTCTCACTTACTCTACTCTTTTTTAATATGGCAAATAGTTTATCTAGACCAAATATTAGAAGTGTGATAATGTTTATTGCAATTAGATATATTAGAATTATTTTACTCATGATACCACCTTAGGTAATTATATCACATATTTTTAATATAGTCCCCATTCAGCAAACTTTTCAAAGCCTCCTAGTTCTTTTATGTAAGTTCTAGCTTCTTCGACTATTTCTTCATATGGTTTATTATCAATATATTCGTCACCAATAGCACAGCATATTTCTACTGTTTTATTTAATTCTTGAGCCTTCTTAAAGGCATATATGTTGATTGAGACATCGGCTTTAGATAAGTCTTTTCCGTGAAGGCCACCACCGGTAACGGACTCAGCCATATCAGAACCTAATTTTCTGTTTGTAGCACCTGAATCAACATTAACACCACCGGTCCATTCGCCAAGTGGATTAATTATTAGATTGTTTCTAATACCTTTAAATTCTTCTTGCAAGTCTTCGTTTTTAGCATTACTTTGGCAGACAATAAACTTATCATCAGTTAAGATAAACTTACCATCATAGGGATACTTTATATATAAATCTCTAATAATTTCTGATATCTCTTTTTCATTTTCTGTTAATGGTACCCCTTTAAATATTCCATTATCGCCACATCTAATCTTTCCTTTTTGATTTTCTGCTAAAAAGATGTCTTGTTTTTGAACATTTAGTGATAATTTCAAATCTTCTTTGGCGATTCTTTTAACAATAGCATCTACTTCTTCATAAGTAATAATCTCACTTGTTTCAATAATTACATGACATTCGTGATGTCCGATTAATACCTCCACTGCTATTTTAGGATTTTCATTTTTAGTATAAGCAAGATCAACAATTGCTCCTGCTATTCTGTCAGCCACTTTATCGGGATGACTTGGATTTACTTTTTCTATCATTTTTTACCTCTTTCTACATCCAATAAAAAAACATCCAAGATAATTTTACTTGAATGTAAAAATTATCTTATAGCTCTAGCATTACCACCTAATCTAATAGGTTGGTGTGATTTCAGCGGGCTAGTCCCTCAATCACTCTTTATAAGATGTAATTAAATTATAATACATTTATTTCTTTATTTCAATAATTTATTATACTTATCATACAAATATTTCTTTTCTGTTAAATATTTATTACCATTTTTAAATATGTGACGATAGTCTTTATACATTTTCTTTTTATTATTAACAATCTTTTCTTTAGAATAACTTAGGTTATATAAATATCTTTCAACTAAGAACTTATTAAATATATAGTTTAAGTCTTTATAATAGTTAACAATATTAATAATAAGAACGCTGAGTACTAAAAATAAAGTATAATTAAAGGTATAATAGTTAACTATCAAGATAAGTATTAATGTAATAAAAGATATACCTAAAGATAATTTATTAGATATATCAAAGGGGAATATTTTACTAAGTGTTAAGTTAAGTATTTTAAATCCATCTAAAGATACTATAGGAAGTAAATTAAAATATAAGATAGAGTTATTATATCTAGTATATAAATTATAGATATATTCTCTGACAAAGCCATACTTATATAATATAATAATTATTATCATATAGATAGTTTGAAATAATATACCACCCATGGCGATTAATAATTCACGATTAATGTTAATATTTATTAGAGTATCTAATGTTGTAATACCTCCAAAAGGATATATGGTAATTTTTTTTACTTTTACTTTATTTATTTTAGCCATCAGATAATGTCCTAATTCGTGAAAGATAATAACTGAAGTAAATACTAATAAATCTTTGACATGACCGGTAATGATAAAACTGAATGCTATAAAGAGATATGTATAGTGAAACTCAATCATTACTATAAATAGTCCTCATAATTTAGTATTTCACCATTTTTAGAGTATACTAAATATAATTTGTCATCTTTTACTTCTCCGAGTAAACTTCCGGCATCAATATAATCATATAGTTTAACAGAAACTGTTTCCATATTACCATACCAAATATCAATACCATCTTCTCCTTGAATAATAATTACGTTATTATAATCATCTTTACTACCAATAAATACTACTAACCCACTTTTAATAACTGGTACTAGATATTTATTATCAACTGTTAATTCAACACCATCTAAGTATTTACTTTTACTTTTATAATTAAGAGTATCTTTAAATACCATCTGATTATTCTTATCTTTAGTGTCGAATGGGATAATACCTCCTAAATATTTATCGTATAAATTCTTTATTTTAGCCAATGAGATATTATCTGTATATATATTTTTAGTAATAAACTCTCTTGCCCCATTTATTTTTTTAATACTTATAGCCATAATTAAAAATATTAGTACCGATAATAATAATCTTTCACTAATATTTTTGATATATAACATAAATTTATTTTCTTTATTACTATTCTTTTTTTTAATTTTTTCTAAATATTTACAAGTATCAATATTATTCATAAT
>DJPK01000041.1:3437-6725 GCA_002438545.1 Caryophanales bacterium UBA6414 | reverse complement strand
AGTAATAGTACTGCTATTAATAAAGGTGTTTATTATAAAGCAATAGTTAAAACTAATAATAAAGATTATGGTAAAATAAAGCCTAATATTAGGTTATCTGCTAAGAATGGAACAGTCAAGTACACTTTAGTACCTAATACAGGATATAAATATAAATCAAATACTTGTAATGGTATAGTAGTAGATAATATTTTAACTATATCTAATATAACAAATAATATTAGTTGTGAAGTAGTATTTGAGCCAATACCTATAACAGTAAACTTTGATGGAAATATGTTCTCAATTCCTGGAAGGTCTAAAGTAGTTAATGGATTAACGTTTACATATGATCCTAGCACATCATATTTAACGATAAATGGTACTCCAACTAGTAATTATGCTTCATTTGATGTATTAAGTGGATTAAGTTTTGTGTTAAATGAGCAATATATAATTAAAACTACTTATATTTCCGGAAGTTTTATAGATGCAGGTGGAATAGGTGGATGTTTTGTATTTGAAACAAAAAATCCTAGTGGTGAAGCAGTATCAACAAGAAATAATGCAGATTTAGGGTTTACAACAAGTTATAGTGAAGGAATATTAACAATAAATTCATCGTCAGTGAGTGAAGGTGATAGATTTGAGTACTGGCTATGGTTTACAACTCCATCAGACTGGACATTTACTAACTATGTAGTAAAAGTCGACGTTACTAAAGTCGAAAGCAAAACTATTCAATATGGAGAAAAATATGGTACATTACCAACTCCAACAAGAAGTGGTTATACTTTTGCTGGTTGGTATACAGAGGAAAATGGCACTGGTAATAAAGTTGATGAAAATACTGTATTAACTAATGCTAATAATCATACTTTATATGCTGATTGGGTTCAATCGGTAGAATATACAACTTCCGGAAGTTATACATATATCGTTCCACGTACTGGTTTATATAAATTAGAAACATGGGGTGCTCAAGGCGGAACAGTTGAATATTCATCGACTACTTTTCGTGGAGGATATGGTGGCTATTCTACTGGTATGGTTTCCCTAGAGAAAGGGGATATTCTATATCTTAATGTCGGTGGAACAGGAACAGGTGGGATTTCATCTTCTACTTTTGCTGGAGGATATAATGGTGGTGGTGCTATTACGTCAACAGATGGTACTGATGATCATTTTCATGCCTCAGGTGGTGGTGCAACACATATTGCTACAGCATCCGGATTGCTTTCTACATTGTCATCTAAGTTAAATTCAATATTAATTGTTTCTGGAGGCGGTGGTGGAGGTTTTAGGCATAAAACGGGAACCGAATATTCAAGTGTTGGCGGAGATGCTGGAGGATATCTTGGTGTAGGTGCAATACTAGGAGGATCAAACGGTAGGCAAGGACTTGGCGGAAGCCAAACTGCTGGTGGCAAATATGATGGTGCAACAGAGAGTACTAGTACAATTTTTGGAAGTTTTGGTAAAGGAGGAACACCTGGGAAAAGTTGGGGTTCAAGTGGCGGCGGTGGCTACTATGGCGGCGGTGGCTCATACGGCTACATTGAAACAAGTGGTGATTCTGGAGGTGGAGGTGGCTCTGGCTATATAGGAAATTCATTACTAATTGATAAATATATGTATTGCTATAACTGTACAACATCAAATGAAGAATCGACAAAAACATATACAACTACCAATGTATCAGACACACCAATTAGTGGTTATGCAAAAAGCGGAGATGGTGCAATTAAAATTACATTTGTAGGAGCAGATAACGAACCACCAATAGGAACAATGACTACTAGTAAAAATTATAATATTATTAGTGCAAGTATTAATGCATCTGACAATTATGGTATAAATCATTATGAATATTATTTAAGTACAAGTTCTACTTGTCCTGATACTGGTTATACCACAAGTAATTCAAATACATATTCATTTGTTGTAAAGAACATTGGTACATATTACGTATGTGCTAAAGTAGTGGATGGTAATGATAATGTTCTATCGTTAAAATCGAATGTTATTGAAGTTTCAAAAATATATTCTGCAACAATTCGCTACAATGTAAATGGTGGGACAATTACGCCAAGTACAGGAAGTCATGCATGGACAACGGATAGTACTGGTTTAATATATCGTAACGGCAGCATTTTCGAACAAACTATCTATTATGGAGAAACTGCCGATCTAGCAGATTATAACAATAGTAATTATATTAATATTAATCCTGGTGATTTGCATGTCACAGCAGGCGGAGAATGGATATGTTTATCTGGTTGCAGTACTGCAGATAAAGTATTTAATCAAGCGACTAAATATAGTGCCACTGACTTCTGTGATGTTACAAGTGCTAACTGCATAGTAGTAGTAGGATTAAGATTGGTTGCTGATTCAACACCACCAGCGTGTAGTTTAAGTGCAAATGCTAGTACTATAACAGCAACAGCTAGTGATAATATGGAAATAGTTTATCAAGGATGGAACAGTTCATATTCAGGTACTAATGAAACTACTAAAAATATATCTACGGGAGAGCATATTTACTATGTAAAAGATACAGCAGGAAATACTAATACATGTAGTATATCAATAGCTAATACAACAGCTAGCTGTCCAAGTGGATATAGTATGAACTCTGATGGAACTCAATGTGTACAAGTAACAGCTGCTTCTTCATATTGGGTAAACGGAGGATCTTGTAGTTGTGCAACTGGTAATGCTTCTAATCCTACTGTATCAGGTAGCTGTAGTGGTGGACATTGTTATTGTGGTAATAGTGGAAGTGTTAGATCAAATGGTTGTACTTATACTAGAAAATATAGTTGTAGCACTGGTGATCGTAGTGGTTCTAATTGTTATTCTTATAGCAGTGTATCTAAAACATGTTCTGAAGGTTACACTAAAATAAATGATA
Organism: Caryophanales bacterium UBA6414; assembly: GCA_002438545.1. GTDB lineage: Bacteria > Bacillota_I > Bacilli_A > RF39 > UBA660 > UBA6414. Next base: position 3,829 of record DJPK01000041.1, on the reverse strand, counting down.
GTTATTGTTATAAATAAACACTTGCTATTAAGTATAAATAATGCTATAATTTAAGTAGTTTTGAAAAGCGATGATCAGCTTGGAAACTGGGAGCTATATAAATAAAGAGATTCTTTTATGAATAAATAAGGTGGAACCGCGGAGATAATTCGTCCTTATAACATAAAGAATCTTTTTATTGTTTTAAAGGAAAGGTGAATAGAATGAAAGAAATTAAAATGGATGAAATAGTTAATTATTGTAAACAATATGGTTTTATATTCCAAGGAAGTGAAATATATGGTGGACTTGCTAATACTTGGGATTTTGGACCTGTTGGTGTTGAACTTAAAAAGAACTTAAAAAATGCTTGGATGAAGAAGTTTGTTCAAGAAGATGTTAATAATGTTGGC
>DJPK01000041.1:274-3367 GCA_002438545.1 Caryophanales bacterium UBA6414 | reverse complement strand
GTACATTTTCTGACCCATTAATTGATTGTAAGAACTGTAAGACAAGATATCGTGCTGATAAATTAGTTGAAGATGATGGTTGTAGTGAAGCCGGTGCTATGACTGATAGTGAACTTATTAATTATATTAATGAACATAAAATAGTTTGCCCTAAATGTGGTAAATTAGATTATACAGAAATTAGAAAATTTAACTTAATGTTCAAAACATTCCAAGGTGTTACTGAAGATAATAAAAGTACTGTATATTTAAGACCAGAAACGGCTCAAGGAATATTTGTAGACTTCTTAAATGTTCAACGTAGTATGCGTTTAAAAGTACCTTTTGGAATTGGTCAAGTAGGTAAAAGTTTTAGAAATGAAATTACACCTGGAAACTTTATCTTTAGAGTTAGAGAATTTGAACAAATGGAACTAGAATTCTTCTGTAAGCCAGGTACGGAATTAGAATGGTTTAAGTATTATAAAGAACAATGTAAAAACTTCTTGTTATCATTAGGAGTTAAAGAAGAAAATTTAAGATTAAGAGATCATTCTCAAGAAGAGTTATGTTTCTATAGTAATGCCACTACTGATATTGAATATAAGTTCCCATTTGGTTGGGGAGAATTATGGGGTATTGCTAGCCGAACTGATTATGATTTAAAACAACACGAAAAGTTTAGCGGTGTCAGTCAAAGTTATTTAGACCCTGAAACTAACGAAAAATATATTCCATATGTTATCGAACCATCTCTAGGAGTAGAAAGATTATTCTTAACTGTTCTATGTGATGCTTATACTAAAGAAACTCTAGATAATGGTGAAGAAAGAGAAGTATTACATATTCACCCTTACTTAGCACCTTATAAAGCAGCAGTTCTACCTCTAGTAAAGAAGCATCATAGCGAAAAAGCCAAAGAAATATATAAAAAGCTATCTAAAGAATTTATGACTAACTATGATGAATCAGGTAGTATTGGTAAAAGATATCGCCGTCAGGATGCTATTGGTACACCATTCTGTATAACTATTGATGAAGAAACAATTAATAATAATACAGTAACTATCCGAAATAGAGACACTATGGAACAAATTACTCTTAATGTTGACGAAGTTATAAACTATATAAATGAAAGAATTAAGTTCTAAGAAGTATTAGTAGCAAAGTATATTAATACTTTTTTTCTTGCTATTTCTTGGTTTATATATTATTATATAATTATCGAAAGGATGAAATATGAAACCCAAAAGTGTAAAATACAAAAAGAATAAAGATAAAGTTTGGGTGTATTTTGATGATGGTAATGTTTTTACAAGAGATAATACTAATATCGTTGATAAAGAAATATATTATGAAAACGTTATTACTGAATTGAAGAATAGAATTAGATTTACTAAAAAAAGATTAAGAGATATGGATTATATAACAGCAAGTAGTTTTATTAAAATGATGCTTATTATTTCAGGAAGTGCTATTATTTACAACGTAACTAATATTAGCTTCTTATACTTCTTATTAGGAACATTAATATCAAGCATTTATGGTTATAAAATATATAAAAGTATTGATACAAAAAAATTACTAAGTAATATAAATGAAGAATTAAAAATAAAACTAACTAGTAAGGAGAAAGAATTAGAACAATTAAGAGAACAAGAAGTAGTTAAAATCGAAAGTAAGAGTGAAGATATATATAGGGTTAACAATCAAGCTATAACAAGAATAGTTAATGAACCATACTATATAGCTAAAAATAAATATTTAAAAACTAAAAAGAGAGTTTTAACTAAGAGGATAGGAAGATAACTATCTTCTTTTTCTTGACTATAATATTGAGTAAATGCTACAATTAATCTAGATAGAAAGTAGGATTTATATGTTTAAAAAAGATAAATTATTATATTTATTACCACCCCTTATAGTTAGTATGCTATTACTTATTATGTTTTATTTTCAAGGACTATATCCCTTTGGCAGTAAGACTATTATTCAAGTAGACGCTGATTATCAATATGTACCAATGTTATATAAAATATGGGATATCTTTCATAATAATCATAATATGTTTTTTGATTTCTTAGTAGGTAATAATATCTATACATCACTAATTATTCAGGGTAGTATCTTTAGTCCACTAACTCTTTTAGTTAACTTAGTCAGTAGAAGTAATATAATTAATTTCTTTAATATCTTAGTAATAATTAAAATGAGTCTACTTTCCTTAACTAGTTATATATATTTTAAACATACCTTTCAAGTAAATAGCATCTATCACATTATCTTTAGTATTTGCTACACCTTTAGTGGTTGGGTATTACTTAATTATTTTAATATTATGTGGTTAGATGATGTAATATTATTTCCTCTAATAGTTTTATTCTTAGACAAACTCTTAAAAGAAGGCAAATATATTGGTTATCTTATTACTTTAACACTAAGTTTAATATTCTCTTACTATATCAGTATCTTTATCTTATTATTTATTCTAATATATAGCTTTATCTATATTAACTTAAATATGTCCAATACTAAGGCTAAAAAAATCGCTATAACATTAGGAATAACTACATTCCTTAGTATCTTAATTAGTTCTTTCTCCATTGGACCTGCTATCATGCAAACTCTTAATTCCTCACGTCTAGACGGTATATCTAATACTTACTTATTTAATAACACTATTAATAAATTATTATATTTAATGTTTAACTCAGTATTAATTATCTATTTTATAAAACTAGTAAGTAAAATTAAAAATAAAGATAAAGATAAGAATATTTATTTCTATGTAATTATGTTTATCTTACTATCTATTGGTATTATTATTGAACCCATTAATATTATGTTTCACTTAGGCAGTTATTGGTCATTTCCATATCGTTATTCCTTCTTAACACTATTTATTATGGCTAGTGGGGGACTATATTATATTGAAAAGTATATAGTTGATAATAAGTTTAATATTCCATCTTTAATATATTCTATTAGTAGTATCGTTTTATTAGGAATAGGTATTTATGCAGTAGTTATCTATCATAAAGAAATAATAAGTTCTCAAATTACTCTAGATTTTGATGATATTGAAGTATTTAAAAAAATATTATTAATTACTAT
>DJPK01000041.1:0-149 GCA_002438545.1 Caryophanales bacterium UBA6414 | reverse complement strand
TTATGTATGCACTATGAAAGTGGTTATTTCTTAACAACTAATACTCAAGAATTATATAATAATATTAAGTTAGAAAGTAATGGTTTAACTAGATATAAAATAGACTATCCTTATGTAACCCCTGATTATACATTTATACTAGGAGTACC
>DJPK01000073.1:1066-11615 GCA_002438545.1 Caryophanales bacterium UBA6414 | reverse complement strand
GAAAAAAACACCTCTCTAATATTAGAGAAGTGATTACTTTAATCAAAGATTTATATTTTTAACTAACAATCTAGGTTATGATATACGTTTTGTACATCATCAAGATCTTCTAGTGATTCGATTAATGATTGAGCTCTTTCGCTTAATTCATCGTCTAGGCTAATATAGTTATCGGGAACAAATGATACTTCAGACATAATAAAGTTAGTATATCCCATATTTTCTAGAGTTTCTTTAACACTAATGAAGTTTTCAGGTTTAGTATAAATTACATAACTATCTTCTTCACTCACTAAGTCTTCAATATCTAATTCTAGAGCATCTTCCATTAATTTATCTTCATTATATTCTTTATCTAAAATTAATACTCCACGACGTTTAAATAAATAACTAACTGAACCATCTGTTCCTAAGTTCCCTCCTCTTTTTGTTAGAGTACTTCTAACAAACGAGGCTGTTCTATTACGATTATCTGTTAAGCAATCAATCATTATGGCGATACCACCTGGACCATAGCCTTCATATCTAACTGCTTCGTAGTTTTCATCAGCACCTTTACTTTTGGCTTTATCGATAGCTGATTGAATATTATTTTTAGGCATATTTTCGCCTTTTGCTTTTTCAATAACCATTCTTAATGAAGCATTGTTAACTGGATCCGGATCACCTGATTTAGCAGCTACATAGATTTCTTTGGCTAATTTTTGAAATATTTTACTACGTTCTGCATCAATAGCGCCTTTTTTTCTTTTTATTGTTGACCATTTTGAATGTCCTGACATAATTTTCCCTCCTTAAAAATTAAAATCTCTAGTTAATTATAACATAATTCTTGTATTTTATTCAATATAAGTTAATAAAACAGGTGCTAAAATAATTAACAATACTAATGGAACAAAGAAAAATACTGATATAACACTAATTTTAATTGGTACTTTGGATATTTCAGCTTTTACTTCTAGTTTTTTCTTTTCACGTAAATAGTCTATTTGATTATTTAATGTTTCAATAATACCACTACCATATACATTAGATTGTGCAATAGATAATATAATATTATTTATGGAATCTGATGGTATATATCGTTGCATATATTCTAAACTTTCCGTAAGACTTTTACCATATTTTACTTCAACTAGAGCATTAGAAAATTCATTAGACAATAATCCATTGACATTAGCTATTGTTATTGATATAGCTTCGTCTAGATTTCTACCTGTTTCTAGTGATAATGTTAATACTTCGAAGAAATGAATAGACTCACTTTCTAAATCTATTCTTCTTTTATTTATTTTATTATCTAAAAATATTTTTTCGAATAGATAGTAATAGATAATTGTTAAAATTGGTGCTATTACAAAGCCAATATTAAATAAATCTAAGGTAACGAGAAAGACAATAACTGAACTTATAATGCGACTATTGATAAAGTTAATAGCGGTAATATTTCTTTTCTTACCTAATAGATTTAACTTCTTATCTATTCTTTTTATTTCTTTTTTACTTAATATTTTTTTTGATAATTCACTGTCTTTCATATATCTACACCCTTACTTTTATTATTTTTTGTAGTAAATATGCGTATGCTATAAACATTAGAACCATTATGAATAATATAATGTAACCAATGGTACTAGAGAATAATGGATCAAAGTATCCGGGACTTACAAAGTATATTATTGCTACAAAAATAAATGGTACTAATAACAATATTTTAACAACAGCATTAGAACTTGCTGTCGAGTTTTTTAGTTCTTCTTTTAATTTTTTCTTATCAAATAAAGTTTTTTCAATAGAAGAAAAGACATTTATGATATTACCACCAGTCTTATTTAAAATAGTTAAAGATGATGATAAATATCTAGCTTCTTCAATATTAATTCTTTTGGCAAATCTATCAAAAACTATTTCTGTTGATAAGCCATATTTCATATCACGATACATTTTTTTAAATTCCATATTAATTGGTTCGGGTAATTCTTTGGAAGCTATTTCAACAGCTTGTATAGTAGATTTACCAGCTTTAAAAGCATTATTCATGATTATTATAGCTCTTAGCATATCGTTTTGAATAGATTTCTTTCTTTTTCTTCGATCATAAGCTAGATATATATCAAGAATATAGAAACCAAATGTTAGTACTATTAAAACGCTTAGTAAAGATATTCTTTCCCATTTAAAAATACTATCTATTATTTCTAGGAAAAGCAAAACAAAACTAATAATAATTTTATTGGTAACAAAGTCAGCAGCTTCCATATCTTCACCATAAATAACATACTTTTCATACTTTAATGATGTTTTAGGGAATATTTTCTTAGTATATTTTCTTAATTTTTTAACTATTTTTTTATATCGTTGCATTAAGCCTTCTAATACGGAAGTGTTCTCAGAATTAACCGGTTCAACACTATATTTACCTATTCTTCTTTCAAATCTTAAAGCAATGTTTTGTCTTATTAAAAAGATGATAATTATTAAAACAAAAATCATTACAAGTATTTGCATAATTAAAGATATTAAATTACCCATCTTTTTACCTTCTTCCTTTTAATTATTTAATTCACATGTATATTCTTTATCTTGATAGTATTTAATTAGATTATCATATGTATATGTATTTATATCTGTGTTCCAATTGTCATTTTTAAGATTATTAATCTCACCTTCATATATAGTAGTAATTATGAGACCATCATCATCATAAGAATTTTTATATATACCACTTTCGGTAGTATTTAATTCATTTTTAGCAGCTGTATATTTATCATTATCAAAGTAATAATATGCTGACAAATCACGTAGCCAAACTAAATTATTTTTATCAAAGGCTATAGTAATAATATTGTTTTGCGAATAATTATCTGCATCTTCATTTTTATTACATATTAAATTGGAATATTTTATTATCTTAGTATTGGTTTTTTTATCTACTTCACTATTTTTAGTATATAAATAATACTTACTTCCTAGAAAAGCAATTATACCTATTATTGCAACTATCCCAATATAGCCTATTATTTTTCCTTTTGTCATTCTATCACTTATTCCCCAAAAATATCTACTAATTCTATTCCTTTTCGTTTAATTTTATCATATACTTTAGGAATATAATTATAAACAATAAATTCACCTTTAACTAAACCATCTTCAGATAGTCCTTGTTGTTTATAGGCAAATATTTCTTTTATTATAATTTCGTTATTTTTAAGTCCAGCTATTTCAGATATTGAGGTAATTTTTCTTTTACCATCAGATAATCTATCTATTTGAACGATTAAGTCAATAGCATTCTCAATATATCCACGAATAGCAGGAATTGGTAAGTCCATATCATTCATAAGGAGCATAGTTTCGAGTCTATTAGTTGCATCGATTGGTGAGTTAGCGTGTAGTGTGGTAATAGAACCTTCGTGTCCGGTATTCATGGCTTGCATCATATCAAAGGCTTCTTTACCTCTAACTTCTCCGACAATAATACGATCGGGACGCATTCTTAGAGAGTTCTTAACCAAGTCTCTAATGGTTACTTCCCCTTCTCCTTCATAGTTGACACTTCTTGTTTCAAGAGAGATGACATGGCTTTGCTTTAATCTTAATTCAGCAGCATCTTCAATAGTAATAATACGTTCATGGTCTTCAATGAAACCACTTAGCATATTTAATAAAGTTGTTTTACCAGTACCAGTACCACCACTAATAATAATGTTTAATTTAGCTTTAACAGCCGCATCTAGAAAAGTAGCCATCTTAGCAGTTAAAGAACCCATACGTAATAAGTCTTCAATACCTTCGAGATTCTTAGCAAACTTTCTAATGGTTAGAACTGGTCCTTTTAGGGAAAGTGGTGGGATGATAGCATTTAATCTTGAACCATCTCTTAATCTAGCATCAACCATAGGGTTAGCAGCATCAATAGTTCTTCCTAATGGTTGGACAATTCTTTGAATAGTTCTAATGATGTGTTTTTCATTAATAAATGATACTGATTCATCTTTAACTAGTTTACCAGCTATTTCAACATATATATCCGATGGTCCATTAACCATTATTTCAGTAACGCTATCATTATCTAGTAAGTCAGTTAGTGGCCCATAACCATTTACTTCATTTTGAATAAGATTAAAGATATACTTTCTTTCAAGATATCCTAAATCATATCCAGCTAGAGTGGCATCTATTTCATCATTAATATATTGTTCTAACATTACTCCTTCTGGAACACTATTATCTACTAGATTTTGAATTATTTTATTTCTTAAACTATCTAATAGACTTTTATCTTGAAAGACATCATAATCTTTTACATTAGCTATTTTTTCACCTTTATTAGGTTTTACACCAAATGCTTCAGTTAGTTTTTTCTTATTACTCATCACTATCTTGTCCTTCCATATTTAATATATTAGTAGCTAATTTCTTTAAGTTATTTATATCTCTTTGATGAATATTATTAATACTACTGTTTAGGGTTAAGATATCACCTGCTAGAAGATATTTATTAATATTTTTAATATAGAAACTTTTAGAGATAGTATAATCAATATTAGTTCTAATTATCGTTCTAATATCAAATAGTGATAAGTAATCTGTTCTTTGGTTAATAGAATTATTTAATATTGTTAGGTAGTTTGTTTTTTCATTATCTTTAAATATACTAACAAGGCTTTTCATATTTTTTAAATCAACAATATCATTAGTGATAACATATAAACTAGTATCAACATTATCTAAGACTACTAAGTTTGTTTCATCTAGAGCATGATTAGTATCAACAATAACGATATCATATTCTGTTTTAGCTAGTTTAAATACTGCTTTAATATATTTGCTATCTATTCTTGTCGCAAGTCTAGGATCTTTAACTGAGGGAATGACATCAATATTTTTATTATAGTTAACTATGTAGTCATTTAAAGAAGTAAATCTATTATTACTAATGCTATCTATTAACATAAAGATATCTTTTTTATTATTAATATCTAGATATGTTGATATACCACCTGAATATAGGTCTAAGTCAATTAGTAAAACTTTTTTCTTCATTAAACTATAAATGCCCGCTAGAGAGATAGCTAAGGTTGTCTTTCCGACACCACCTTTAACAGAATTAATGCTAATAATTTTACCAGCCATATAAACACCTTCTTATTTTATTCTTTCTATTATTTTTTTATCTTCTTTGATATATGCTTCATACTTATTGTTAATATCAAATAGTTTTATATTAATAATATTACTTATTATTCCTTTTACTTGATAACTAACATTTAGATATACTTTGTTATTTTCTATTTTAAATGATTCAATGTTAAGTTCTTTATTATTAAGTTTTAGTAGTTCTTTACTAGTATCAATAATATCATCTTCATCTAGATGATCGAGGCAATGTTCTAGAACCATATAACTAACATCATTTATTTCATTATTGGTTAATATTAAGTTTCCAATATCGATTAGTAAAGTCATTATTATGAAAAAGATGGGCAGCAGTATAATAAACATTACTAATACTTGACCTTTCCTATTCATTTGGCACGACTCTTTCTACTGATATAGTAAATGGATTTCCAAGAATACGATAGGCTCCTGGAGTAATTAACTTAACATCTTCAGTAATGGTTATTTTAGAATATTCTTGGTCAGTATTAACTTTAATTTCAATATCAGGATAAGTTTCTTTTATTTTATCGATAGTCGTACCATTTTGATACATTCTAATGATGTCGGCACTTTGATTTTCTAGTGAATTCTTATGATTAAATACAACACCAAAGTCAACGATAACAAATAAAATCATAAGAAATATTGGTAAAATTAAAACAAATTCCACTAATGCTTGACCTTTCCTATTCATATTATCAACCACTTTTCTACTATAACAATTATAGCAAAGAAATAGATAAAAAACAATTAAAATATATTAATTATTTAAAATTAGTACAAATTAAAAAGACGAACGGTTTTACTCATTCATCTTTGATTATTACTTTTTACCTTTAGGTTTATCATTTTTAGGAGCATTTACTTGTTGTTTTTCTTCGTTGTCTTCTTTAAATATTAGATAAATAAGACCAATAATTACTAATATTATTAATACAATTATTATATATTTAGATGTATTATTTGTTTTATTTTCACTTGGTCTATTATCTTTACTACTGTTATCACTTGGTTTTGGAGTGTCGTCTTTATCTTCATTTGGTGTATCATCATTAACAGTATTATTTGTAGGTACAATGTTTACTTGTTCTTGCTCGGCTTCTTTTCTAATAACAGTGATGAAGTAATCTTTAGTTTCACCGTTTTCAGCAACAACAGTTATTTTAATAACATTGCTACCAACACTTAATTTTTCAGGAATATCCATTGATACTACTGAGCCAATATTTTCAGCAGTGGCTTTAACATCAATACTTTCAATATCGTTTTCTACTTCAACAGTATATTCGTATACTCCATCAACTAATTCGATTGTATTATCTCCTACTACTAAATCTTTTAAGTTATTATTACTTGAAGCATTAATAGTGATATCTAATGGTGTTAGAGAATTCTCTTTAACGTCATTAAGTCCAACAACATATTTAGTATTATCTAGGGTAATAGTTGTTGTATCAGCGGCTTCTTTAGCTTTGAAAGTAAGTCTTAATACTTCGTATTCTCCTTCTTGATAACCATTAGTCATGTTAGTTAAATAGATAAACTTACCATCAACTACTTTTCCTACCCAATAGTCAGTGTTATCATCAGGCATTTCGGCTTCATCTAGCATTTCTTTTTCAATACCTAGTAATTCTAATTTAGTTTTATCATAGTTTAGAGTTCCTTCGAAACCACTAAGTCCTGATTTTCCTACTTTAATAATATAACTTACTGTAAATTCATCACCTGTTGTGATAGTCTCTCTGTCAGTAGTTAATTTAGTATCAACGATAGTATCGTTTTCTTCTAAGTCAGATGGTTCAACATCCCATGTTTTTTGTTTAATTACTTCAACAATGTGAGCTAAATCAGCTAATGTTACTTCACCATCTTTATCAATATCTAGTGATAAATCTTCAGAGTCTTCTACTCCATAGTTATCATCTAACCATTTTTGAACATCTTCTAAATCTAGAATACCATCATTATTAGTATCTCCTAGAATAGTAAATGTATATGTTACTGTATTTTCAAATTCATAACTAGTACTTGTTAATGTTATAAGTAAATTACTAGAAACAACATCAGTATCTAATACTTCTGTTTCGTCTAGATAAGTTAATTCATAAGTAATTTCATCTGTTAAAGCACTATCTAAGAAGGCTTTAATGTCTGCAACTGTCAAGGCAGTATCTTTAGATAAAACTTTGGTATATACATATCCTTCTTTGCTATTTTCACTTGTAAATAATAAGTCTACGTTAGCTTGATTAGCAATATCATTTAATACTTCATCATTATAAGCATAATCTTGATATGCAACTTTTATAGTGTTTGTATATTCTGTAGGCTCTTCAGCTAGGCCTTCAACAGTAATATTAGTAGTGTATTCATACTCACCACCTAGTTTTTCTAAATAATCTAGGATGATATCATTACCTTCACTATCTTTAGCAAAGTTAGCATCTACTATTTCTAATCCTGTATATGTTTGACCATTAATTGTATATTCTTTGGTTGGTAGTAATTCATTTGTTGTTAAGATACTTATTAGCATTAATTTATCAGTATCTTGATAGTCTTCTGGTACTTTTACTACTCCATCTGTATCTTCAAGAATAGTAAGTTTACCTTCTCTTTCCATCACTACTTTAGTATGTAGTTCAGTAGAAGCACTATATTCTAATTTTAATGTTGTACTATCTACTAGAGTATCATCTTCATATAATTCTAGAGTAATACTATATACGCCATTAAAGTTATCAGCATATCCTTCTACTCCATATAATGTAAGTAGATATCCTTCTTCACTATTTAGCTTTGCTGCTAAATCAGTGTCAGTTACTACTCCTTCATATATGTTCTCAGTTGTTTCATCTAGGTAAGTATATTCTTCTTTATATCTTATTTGGTAATTACCATCTTGTTTTATTTCATATAAGTCATTACTTTTTATAGTAATTGTTGGACTATATTGAGTTTCGGCACTAACATTTATGTTTGAGTCAAACTTTGTACTTACATCTTCAGCAAATACTAGACCAACAGATGATAATTCAGAAACAACTAAACATAAAACTAAAAACATCTTTGTTAGTTTTGTTAATTTTTTCTTCATTTTTTCTTCTTCCTTTCCTTTTTTTATGTATAAAATGACTAAAAAGATTTAATATTTATGCTCCTTTTATCATTTTCAAGTTAAGTATATCATATATTTTGAATTTTTCGCATTGCTTGACACAAAGTTGACACTAAAAAAGCGAGTTATTCACTCGCTTTTGTTTGAATATAACTAATTTTAGCGTCCGCCTGCTGAGCCACCGCCGCCGAAAGAACCGCCTCCACCGCCACCAGAAGAGAATCCACCTCCGCCTGATGAATATGATTCGGCTGCACTTCTAGCACTGCTAGCGGCACTAACACTTCTAACTGATATATTATTTATAAAGACAATTGTATCCAAATCTACTCCAGAATTTGCGGTATATTCTGTAAATTCTTGTGGGTATAAGTTCTTTAATTGTTTAGCTACTTTATTGGCAATACCAAATAAATATGCAAACATTAAATATTCATCCCATAAATGAACTTCCATAACTTCTTTAGTATCCATTTTTGAGAATTCATCTAAATATAATTTAAGTCCATATAGTTTGCAAGAATCATCATAGATTTTATCATCCATAACATTTCTTTTTTTACATTCAGACTTATTAGTTCTTTTATAAATATGACCTTCACTTTTTAACTTATCTATTTCTGTAGACTCAAACTTTTTAATTAAATCAAAGAATTTTTCGTAGTTCTTACGACACCATTTCTCTAATTCTTTAGATTCTAGATAGCCATCAACTGATGCTTTATACATATAATCAAATAGTTTTTCTTCTAAAGGATTATCAAATGTATTTTGCTTAGTCATATCAATAATACTAGTTTCTTTATTAAACATTCCTTTGGTTTCGGTTTTGAAACCTATTTTGTTTTCTTTTACCCATTTTAAGATAATAGCGCCAAGAATATTAGTATTACTAGTATTAGCAAAACCGTTAAGACTAATTAGAGCACTGGCGTAATAGATATCTTTATCACATGGAATATCTCTAAATATTGGCGTATTCTTTTTATCTACTTTCTTATTATTAATATAACCATAGCCACTTTCAATACCTGCTTTAATACCTATAAATGTTAAGATTGCTGTTATTAATATTGGAAACATTGTTGTGATAAAGTCAATAATACGTTCGAATAATGATGGCTTTTCATAATTATCATCGTAATCATAATCAAATGTACCATCTTCAGCCATATTATAAACATCATCAAAACTTTCAAATCTATCAACAGAAAAATCAGTTTTAAATGTTTCTTGTGGATATTTAACAAGCATAGCTACATATTCTTTATGTAGTCCTTCTTCATTTATCATATATATTTTGCCATCTTTTACATAAGCATATCCTTTATAGCCATAACCCCATACATCAAGTGTATCAGGAAAATCATAATATGATGATATTGTGGCTGAAAAGGCATTAGCTGTAATTGATGGCATTAAGGTAAAATAAGTAACTTGACTATCGCTAGTATTAAAAACAAAATTAGATAATTTATATGTTAAGGTAAATGTATGTCTTTTGAAATCATATTTACCAAAACATAATTCTAAACCATTAGAAATATAATTAATACCATAGTATCCTTTTTTAGCACTTAGTGATTCATTAGGATTCCATGTTTTATATGTTAATTCTTGACCATCCATTGATACTTTAAAATCAGTTAGTTCAACGCCGTTCATTTGTTTCATTGCTTTATACCATTCAGATCCTTCAGTAGCCTCAACAACCCATATTTCTTGGACATTAGCACTTCCATCTTCATTGATATAAATATTCATATCAATTTTATAAATAGTGTCAGCTTTGACAGAGAATGGTACTAGCATAAACATTAAGAATAAAATAATTTTCTTTTTCATAATTCCCCTTAAATGTTATTAAAACATAACTTTTGGTGTTTTTCTTTCTTCTTCATCAATTTTAAAATATTCGTATTTTTTAAATTTAAATATATTAGCAACAATATTTGAAGGGAACATTTCAACAATATTATTGAATTGCATTGCTGAATCGTTATAGAATTGTCTAGAGTATGTTATTTTATCTTCAGTTTCCTTTAAATCTTTTTGTAATGATAAAAAGTTTTCATTAGCTTTTAACTCAGGATATGCTTCAGATAATGCAAATAATTTATTAAGAGCTCCTGTTAATTGGTTGTTAGCATCTACTTTTTCATTGATTGATGTAGCACTAACAGCTTTATTTCTAGCTTCAATTACTTCTTTTAATGTATTTTCTTCATGTTTAGCATAACCTTTTACTGTTTCTACTAAATTAGG
>DJPK01000073.1:419-1033 GCA_002438545.1 Caryophanales bacterium UBA6414 | reverse complement strand
TGAATATCAACTTGACTAAATTGGTTATCAACTTTGTTTCTAGAATTTACTAATTTATTATATACACCAATCATATATAATACTAAAAGAATTACTATTACTAATATTATAATTAATGCAGTCATGGTACTCCTCCTTTCATTATAATTATATATTAAACTTACGACTTTGACTAGATTATTTAGAATAATATTTTTATTTATTATCTGTTATTACTTTTTCTAAAAATATTTTGTCATTAAATGAGCCACGTTTAATATTTTTTTGATTGGCAACATCAAGAATATCCTCTAAATACTTATTTTCTAATTTAGCTAGAGCTTTGATGACCTCTAAGCATGTCTGCTAGTTCTTCGATTCTATCTTCGCCATTAGATTCTAGGACTTCTTGATATTCTTCATATAGTTTTTTTCTAATTTTTCTTATATTCTTCGTTAGTTAATATTCTAATAATTGGTGGTTCTCCATTACTCTTAATAATGTTAGGAATATTACCTCTAACTAATTTATGTATGTTCTCTCCATATTAAGTATGCTACTTTCTAAAGTAAAAAAAACAAAAAAAGACTCTATTCAAGTCTTATGTTTCAATATTGGTGACCCGTACGGGATT
>DJPK01000073.1:0-281 GCA_002438545.1 Caryophanales bacterium UBA6414 | reverse complement strand
GCGCTCTAACCACCTGAGCTACAAGCCCATTTCGCTTTTTTCGTTGCTTTTTCATTATATCATATCATTTTTTAAATAGCAAGTACTAATTTAATTATTTTAATAAAAAATGGTGTCCCCTTAGGGATTCGAACCCTAGACCCACTGATTAAGAGTCAGTTGCTCTACCAACTGAGCTAAGGAGACACAACAATCAAATGACAATACTAATTATATCATAATTTTTTGTTTTGTGAAGAGGTAAAATGTAATTTTTATAAAAAAATCTACTTTTCGGTAGA
>DJPK01000050.1 GCA_002438545.1 Caryophanales bacterium UBA6414 | reverse complement strand
TCATTTACTAAAATTTTATTTGTTAATTTATATTTTCTTTTATTTGGCCATTTATCAAAATTTTGCTTACTTTCACCGTTATATATTACCAAAGCGTCAGAATGTAAAGGGTCTTGCTTAATTATCAATGACTTTCCTGATTTAATATATAAAGTAAGTGCTCCTTCTCCACCATTATATTTACATTCATTCTCCCATTGTTCATCATATGCTGTAACACTTGCTTCAACACGATTTATATAAATAAACATTGATAATGTTAATATCATTAATAAAAATACTGATTTCTTTTTCATAAATATAACACCTCTTTAAAAAATACAGAATAATTCATATTAATGTCATTATATCACAGAATATAATTTTTTTATATATTTTTTTATTAATTTAATAAAAAGAAAAAAAGAAACATGCGTTTCTTAATATAATTATTCCTGATTCCAGCAATCCCAGAAGTTTCCTGTTCCATCTATACCATCTGTATTTGAAACAATATTGAATACAAAGTGTACTATAGTTGGTATTAAAAAGATTACTACAGCATAAACTACTCTTTTAATTAATAATTTTTGTGCAGCTTTAATTTCATCCTCTTTACTAGCTATTACTGCCTTCATTATATCAAATGTTCCTATTACTATTAAAATAATTGGTATAGCCCATTGAACAACTGATAATACTGTTTTAATAATGCTTATTATTGGATTTAAGTAAGTACATTGCATATAATTTCCTCCTTCATTTAATATAAATATATACTATTTTACATTAATTGTCAATTTTAATTAGTTATTATTCTCATAAAATCTCTTAATATATCACTATTATCTATTTTATCATTTAATGGTTGTATGTTATATAATACATCTAGTTCTGCTTCTCTATTAAATATTCTAATGTCGGAATCATTTAGCAATGATTTATTAAGTACTACTTTTTTATCTCTTAATTCATTTAAGATATCATTATTAAATGTTACCATTTTATTTAGCATTATAGTGCTTGGTTCGATAAGGTATATTACTTCATCACATATATCTTCAGCATCTTCATTATTTAAATCAATTAATATAAAACTTTTATCACTGTTTCTATTAATTATAGTTACTAAATTATCTTTAGATGCTGATATTAACTTATTATTATTAAAGAAGGTAAAATCATGTTTTTTTAATTCAATACCTAACATGTCTAAATCTTTTAAATCTTTTATTAACATATATATTAAACTTGTCGCACCAGCATGAGATGTAGTATTCTTAAATCCAATTATTCTTTTTTGTGGATTTAATTTTGAATTATTACCCTTTTTTATGTATATTCCTTCATCATCAAAGAAGTTACTGCGAATTCTTTTTGCTGAATTTTCTTCTTTTGATAAACTTGATAGATTATAAGCACTATCGCTAAATTGTTTACTTGGCATGCCAATTAAATTAGCTCTAGGATTATTATATAATTCTATTATTTCGTCTTTTGTATGAGCAATATTGTATATGCCACTACTTTGTAACATATATATTAACTGTTCATCTTGAATATTATCATATATAATTATTTTATTTGGCTCAATATTTGCAGTCAAATAACTTAATTGGCTTTGATCTTCTACATCCTTAATAGCTGTTATGTCAATAATTATCTTTTCAAAGAAAAAATTAGAGAATAGCTGCACTATTTCAGCGATGGCAAATTCTCCATTTAGACTTTTTATTATATCAATATCTAGACTATTTAAGATTGAAGAATTTTTATTAGCTACTATAATATTCATAAATATTCTCCCTTCTTATTCAATAGATATAATTATTTTGTTTGATTCCATTGTGCAGTATTTCCACCATTACCCCAAAGGCCACCAATATAGTTTCTAATGCTATCCCATTGAGTAGCTAATATTGCTCCAATAACAGCAATGGCAACTAGAGTTACAACTGTCATACTTACTTCGCCTGTTGCTTCTTTCATTCTTCGTTACCTCCTTCCCTTTATTGTCTTCATTATATCACATTTATTTATTAATATCAACTATCAACCTATCATTGAAAATGCGGCAATTAACATTAATACTAAGGCTCCACCACCAGTACATACTAACATTATCATAGTTTGCCTTTCCATGGTTTCAAGTCTTTGTTTATATCTTTGCTCTCTGGCTTTATTTTGTAATGATGATACAGTTTTAGAAAATGATAGCATTTGTTCATGCTTTTTATCTTGTTCTCCCAATCCAAGACGGTATAACAAACGCATCATACGCATTGAATCTCTTACGGGATATTCTAAAGCAAAGTCCATATATGGATCAATACTTGAATCACCTTCTTCAATTTTTCTTACCAATTCCTCTAAACCTGGTTTAAATACTGTCGGAGCATCTTCTATTGACCTAGCAAGTGCTACTGGTACTGTATAATGTTGTACTAATATTTCCAAGCTTTTTAAGTAATATGGTAGTAATGAATCAATTTGTCCTAAGTGTTTTTTATAGAATTTTTTTAAATCAAGATATTGTGATTTAAAAATTAAAACTCCTACACCAACTGCAATAAGAATATAAACTGGCGTTAAATTAGTAATAAATATACATATCATTACTATTGTGGCCAAAATTCCATTTCTTATTCTTCCCATAAATACTGCATCAGGATCAATGACATTATCCCCGTACTTTGTTCTTAATAGGAAATCATAATCTTTTTCTTTTAAATTAGTAAAATATTTTTTATTTTCACTATTAAACTGCTTTGTACTTATTGTATTATTATAAACTAAGATAAATATTACTACTATGGCTATTAAAATTATCTCTATATACATTATTCAGCCCCCACATTCTCATTATA
>DJPK01000047.1:9058-9837 GCA_002438545.1 Caryophanales bacterium UBA6414 | reverse complement strand
TTATCTATCTTATTATTCATAGATTCAAACAATTCATAACCTTCAATAGTATAAGCCTGAAGTGGATTCTCATTAGCATATCCTCTAAGACCAATACCCTCTCTTAAATGACTCATCGTACTGATATGTTCCATCCAATGACTATCTATTACCTTTAATGATATAGCCTTTTCAAATTCATCGCATATCTCTTTAGGTATATCTTTTAACTTATCTTCATAATCATTAATTACTTTCTCATCTAGTAAATCAACTATTTCACTAGCATCTTTACCCTTAATCTCTGATAAAGTAATACGATAATTCTTTAATAAATTCTCATTACTAGCCTCTACTATTTCTTCATAATCTTTATCACTAAGTGTATTACTATCTATTAAATGTCCATAAACAATACTATGGATATAAGACTTCATATTTTCAATTACAACATCATGAATAGATTCGTTATCTAATATTTCATTTCTTCTACCATACATAATCTCTCTTTGATTATTCATAACATCATCATAGTTAAGTAATTGCTTTCTTATATCAAAGTTATTACCCTCTACTTTCTTTTGAGCAGATTCAACTGATTTAGACAACATCTTATTTTGAATAACCATATCACCTGTAAAACCAAGGTTAGCTAACATACCACGATATTTATCAGAACCAAATCTTACCATTAAATCATCTTCAAATGATACATAGAATTGTGTAAAACCGGGATCACCTTGACGACCACTACGACCTCTTAACTGATTATCAATTCTTCTAGATTCATGTCTTTCACT
>DJPK01000047.1:799-8940 GCA_002438545.1 Caryophanales bacterium UBA6414 | reverse complement strand
CCGGCATGAGCAATAATTTCTGCTTCACGTGAATGGTTCTTAGCATTTAATACTTCATGTTTAATACCTTTTTTAGTTAACATTCTACTAATTAATTCACTAGTTTCAATAGCAATAGTACCAACTAATACTGGTTGTCCTGTTTTATGTCTAGTTTCTATCTCATTAACTATTGCTTTAAACTTACCTTCTTTACCGGGATACAATAAATCAGTAGCATCTTCTCTTATAACTGGTTTATTAGTAGGTATTGTAATAACATACATATTATATATATTTCTAAACTCTTCTTCTTCAGTTTTAGCAGTACCTGTCATACCGGATAATTTCTTATACATTCTAAAATAGTTTTGATATGTAATAGTAGCCACTGTCTTAGTTTCTTGATTAATCTTAACGCCTTCTTTAGCTTCTATAGCTTGATGTAAACCTTCAGAGAAATTTCTACCTCTCATAAGTCTACCTGTAAACTGATCAACAATAATAACTTCACCATCAGTAACAACATAATCAACATCTTTCCTCATAAAGTAATTTGCTCTTAAAGCTTGTGTTATATGATGCAAAATATTAGTATTATCAATATCATATAAGTTCCTTAAATTAAACTTCTTCTCAGCCTTTTTAGAGCCTTCATCAGTTAAGTTAATACTTCTTGTTTTTTCATCTAATATATAGTCTTCATTCTCTACTAAACCTTTTACAAAATAATCAGCATCAGTATATAAATTAGCACTCTGCATAAAGCCACCAGATATAATTAATGGTGTTCTAGCTTCATCTATTAAAATAGAGTCTACTTCATCAACTATACAATAATTAAGTGGTCTTTGTACTCTATTTTCTTTTTTAACCACCATATTATCTCTTAAATAATCAAAGCCAAGTTCACTATTAGTAGTATACATAATATCACATTGATAAGCACTTCTCTTTTCACTAGGAGATAACTCTCTTAAATTAAGTCCAACAGTAAGTCCTAAAAATTCAAATATCTTACCCATCCATTCAGCATCTCTTGAAGATAAGAATTCATTTACTGTAACAATATGTACACCATTGCCGGTTAAAGCATTCAAATAAGCCGGAAGAACACAAGTTAAAGTTTTACCTTCACCTGTTTTCATCTCAGCAATATTACCATAATGAATGGCTAATCCACCAAGTAATTGACAATAAAATGGTTTCATTCCAACACATCTATAAGCTGCTTCACGACAAACAGCAAAAGCCTCTACTAAGATATCTTCCAATGTTTCACCATCTTCAAGTCTTTTCTTAAACTTTTCAGTATAACCTTGTAATTTTTTATCAGATAGTTTACTCATCTCAGGCTCTAATTCATCTATCTTCTTTGCTATAACATCAAACCTTTTTAATTCTTTATACTCATTATCAAATAATTTTTTTAATATACTAATCATATTTTCACCACCATAAAATAATTATACCAAAAAAAAGAGAAATTAACACTATTTAACACACAATATGTGTAAATAACGTTAATTTTCTCCTATATTAATATTAATCTAGTACCCATTTTAATATTAGAATCTTTAATTATTAAATTCATATTATATAACTGTCCAGAATTCTTATTATATAAATAAGGTAATCTATCTTTATAATAATCTAATGATAATTCTGGTATATTATTTTTTAGTAAGAATATTAAATCATGAATACGACGATCAATTGGTACTAAAAGTTCATACTTTCTTTCAATCAATGGAATTTCCACAATAACATATACTCTAAAATCCATTAAATTCACCTACCTTATATCTTAATCATTTGAATAAAAATCTAATAATTTTACTAATGTTGCTCGGCCACTTACTACGTTATATCCGAAATCATTACCAATCTGAGATCTAGTTTCTTTATTATAAGTTGAAGATTTAATTGTAAACTGATCAGTAATACCAGAACCAATCCATATACCATACGTTGCTTGAACATTGCTAGTATAGAATGATTCATATTCAAATGTTTTTATCTTTGATACTGAATCAATTATAATAATTCTAACATTCTGTTTACCTTTTAAACCTGATACATAATTTTTAAATTCAAGAAATTCATTAGTAGTTAATGAACTCTTATAACTATCTATACCATAGAATACAAATACTTCCATACTGCCACTAGCAGCCTTAATCTTATCTAAAATCTTATCTTCATTATAATTAATAATATCAGTAGTATTTTGGATCATATTATCCATATCTATCAAATGAACTGTTGTGTCTTTAATCTTTTGTAATACTATAGCTAAAGAAGATACAAACTTATCCATTACTGAAGCATCTTGACCAGCAATTACTGAAATAGGATTTCTCTTAAAATTAAATCTAGAAGTATTAAGAGAATTCTTTTCAATACCAATTGGTACATTAGCTAAAGAGTCTATACAATCATCAATATCATCAAATCTAACATGATTAGGTAAAATAGCTATCTTCTTAGCTTTATATTTAATTACTTCTTTAAGTTTTAAACAAGTATCTTTAATAAAGGCGTTAATCTCTTCCCATTTATATGGATAAGCAGTTTGATATTCATATAATTCACCTTGTAATTTAACTAATCCTCTACCTAATATATCAGAAGGAATCATACCATGCGTAGAACCTAAAATATATGAATAATCACTCGGATCATTAAAGTTTAGACATAATTGCTTACTAAAGTTCTGAGATACTTTAGATCTAACAGCATTAACACCACTTGCGGTAATAACTAAAGATATACCATATCTTTCACCTTCACGAGAAAGCCTAATAAGTCTATCAACATATTCATCATAGTTATCATTAAATGTCTCAAAACTATTAATTATAATAATTATTCTAGGCACTTTATTAGAGCTATTTTGAATATATAAATTATAGTCCCCATTATATTCAATAAACATTTTCTTTCTACTTTCTATTTCAACATCAATAGTATTAAATAAATTATTAACTTTTTCCGCATCATTAATATATACTATATCACCAACTTGTGGAGCGTCTTTAAACATACCAAGTATTTCTGTACCAAAATCCATAATATAAAATTGTACCTCATCTGGAGTATGTGTTGTAATCAAACTATAAATAAGTGATGTTACCATTATCTCTTTACCATCTAAACCATAAATAAGTGTATTAGGCGAATTATTAAAGTCTAACGTTAATAACCCCTGTCTTTGATTAGAAGGATCGTCATATTCTCCTATAACCGCTGTAATATTCCATTTCGTTGGAACAAAATTATATTTATTAATCAAATTACCAACATATATCTTACTATCAATTCTATCTAACCATAACTTTCTAGCAACAACATTAGTTTCTTGAGCTGCCAAACAAATCACTTTTAAAACATTAGGAAGTTCTTCACCCAAAGATACGCTTTCATCTCTCTTAGCCATATCAATACTTTTAACAACATCACCAATATCATTAATAAATGATACATTACGATCAACATTCTTAGTAAGTTTATCCTTAGGAACATATTTAGCCGCCGCATAAGCCGCTTGACCTAACCCAAAGTAATCATTATATCCAACCTGTAAATAGAACATACCAGCACTCTTTAACCCTGCCGCATCAGGTCTTTTTATAACATCCATACTATCAGATTTCTCTTGAACCTTTAAACATACTTTAAACTTCGAGTTAGACCATATCTGATCATCAACAATACCACTAGGTTTTTGTGTAGCCAAAATTAAATGTACACCTAAACTTCTACCTATACGAGCCGTTGAAATAAGTTCATCCATAAATTCTGGCTGTTGATTCTTTAACTCTGCAAACTCATCACAAATAATAAATAAATGTGAAATAGGCTCTTCAATCAAACCATCACGATATAACTTCTGATATTTATATATATCTAGAGTATTCTCATTTAATCGCATCTTAGCCTGATTAAATAACTCCTGTCTTCTATTTAACTCACTATGAATGGAAGATAAACTTCTCTTTATTTCAGCCTTATCCAAGTTTGTAATAGTACCTGCTAAATGTGGAAGTCTTGTATTAGTAAGCTTATTTTCAAAAGCTCCTGTAAGCCCACCACCTTTATAGTCTATCAAAACAAATGATACTTCTAATGGACTAAAATTAAGACACATCGATAAGATAAAAGTAATAATAAACTCACTCTTACCGCTACCAGTCATACCAGCTATTAAGCCATGTGGTCCATAAAATTTTTCATGTAAATCCAAATTAAATATTTCCCCATCTTCATGAATACCAATTGGAACATTCAAACTATTAACTGGATTATTATTTTTCCATCTATCTAACACATCTAATTGTTCAACTCTACCAACTTTATACATCTCTAAGAAACTAATATAAAACTTTTGGTTATCTAAAGATAACGGTAACTTAATTGGAATATTTGCTAGTTTTTCAGATACAAGTGCCAAATTAATATTATCAGTATTATCCATCGCAAAAGTCTGTTGGTTTTTCTTATCAAGTTCATTTTTAATAATTGCTGAATCAACACCAGAAGCCATTAAGAAATCATTACATTCATTAGGCAAATTGCCTATACCATCACTTAATATAATTAAACCAAATCCAATATTCTTTTCTTCTTTTAATACTTTATTTATAATCTCTATACTCTTATTTTTCTTAATATTATTAACAATTATTAAATAATAAGGCATGACATCTTTATATGTTAAATTTAAAGGTACAGACTTATCACCATCATTACTATACTTTCTTGCAGTAAATACCTGCTCCAAATAGAAAGATATCTTTGACATATCATCATAATTATTAGCATAAAACCTTATATCTTTAGAATTACTCCATAAATGAGGTAAATTAATTAAATCTCCCCAAATATCACTATTATCATCATTAACCATTAATACAAGTTTAACTTCATCATAAGAATGATTAGCTACTACCTGTAAAATAATACTTTTAAGCATTGAATCTTTATTATCTTTATTACCAATAATAACAAGTTTATTTCTCTCAGTCAAACTAATAGTTACTGGTACTCTTTCAATATCTTTCGTACTATCTACAATCTTACTAGCTTCTTTCCTAAGATCATCATCTTGCATACTAAATTCTTCTAATTGATATTGTAATTTTAATTTTAAAGGAACTGTTCCAATACCTAGCCTAACATTTAAAAAATCATCATCTTTAATCTGTCTTTCCCACAAGTTTCTTCTTTTATTTAAAACAACCATCTGTAAATTATTTAAATCAGGATAATTTTCAAGCAACGTTTGTTGTTGGCTTATTCTAAAGTTCTCTATCTTTTGCTTCTTGCCATCTAAATATTCAAGATATCTTTTAACTCTTTCTTCTTCATTTTTTTGTTGCTTTTTATTATTGTATTTTCTTGTCAAACTTGGCCACAATAATGTCGAAGCAAGCATTGTGATAGCAATTACTGCTGTCGGCAATACACTTAACACTGAAGACTTATTCTGTAGTACATTAATAATAGATACTGAAGCACTAATTACTGATGACATTGCCATCGTAAGCATTGGCCCTACTGTAAATAAAATTGGTGTCTCATCTGGCTGAACTTTACTAGGCGGATTATCTATTCTAAGTTCTTCTTCATTAATTGATGTCACAAATCTCGGTGTTCTTGAAAAATAATCATCCGCACCATATAATACTGCATTATCATCATCAATCGTTTCTTCAAATGGTGCCTCATAAGAAGGAATGCCCTTCTTAACTAATCTAAGACTATTAACTCTTACACTATTTCCAATATCACCAACATAAACATATGAATTCATAACAATAATTCTATATCCCATTATAAAGGCAATATCACCATTCGCAAGTTTTTTATTATCAACTCTAATATCATTTACATAAACGCCATAATCTTTATCAAGTGCCTTAATAGTTAAACTTTTACCTTTTTTAGTAATAATCGCATGATTCTTACAAACATTAGCACTCCCTAAAACAATATCTGAAGTAGGTAAACTACCAATAGTATAATCTCCATCACCATTAAATTGATAAGACTCAAAATTCTTAATATTATCACTACATACTAAAATAAATTCATATATAGAATTATTTTTATTATTGATCTTAATAACATATAATTTATTTAAAAAAAGAGGGGCAAATTTTACAACATTATTATTTTCTATAATCTGGCACTTATCATTACTAACAAAATTCCATGCTTTATTAACAATTTCAATAGATAATAAATCTTCTTCATTACCATATTCATCAAAATCTTTTATATAAAAAGCATCTTTGGAATCACCAGAAAAATAATATTTACGTAAATTATCCTTCTTTAATATTATAATTTGCATATTTACCAACCTCTTTTTTATTCAACACTATTTAGTTTCTATTAAACCGTAATTACCATCTTTTCTCTTATATAATACATTAACATTTCCTGTATCAACATCTTTGTAGACAAAGAAACTATGTCCTAAAAGTTCCATCTCTAAGATAGCTTCTTCTGAATCCATTGGTTTCATTTCTATCTCTTTATGTTTAACTATTACATCGTTGTTTTCTTCTTCTTCATCTAATTCATAATCAAAATTAAATTCTTTATATTTATTATCAATATTTTGTTTCTTTAACTTTGTCTTATTCTTTCTTATTTGTCCTTCTAGTTTATCTACTACTAAATCAATAGCGGCATATAAATCATTGTGTTCTTCTTCACTTCTAAGAATATATTTATCAGTAGGAACAGTAACCTCAATTATTTGTCTATTCCCTTTAACTTTAAGTAAAACATTAGCATTTATATCACTATCCTTAAAATACTTATCAAGTCTTCCTAACTTGTCCTCTACATAATCTCTAATTGCATCAGTTATTTCTAACTTATCTCCTCTAATATTTAGTTTCATATATATCATCCTTTCTATAATAATTATATCTTTATCGATATAATTATTTTCTATATATAATCCAACATCATAAGTATATCATTAATTTATCATTTTGTAAAATATAATATTTAAAAAAGACTAAATATCATTTCTAATATCTAATCTAATATAATCCTACTATCTGATCATTAACATAATCTATCTTTTCATAATTAGGTACTTTAGGTAAACCAGGCATTGTCATAATATTACCAAGTAAAATAGTAATAAAACCTGCTCCTGAATATAATCTAGCATCTATTACATTAACACTATAATCTTTAGGATAACCTAACTTACTAGCATCATCACTAAGTGAATACTGTGTTTTAGCAATACATATTGGTAAATTACCATTACCTAAAGAAATATATTTATCTATCTTCTCACGAGCTTCACTATTATAATTAACTTTATTAGCATGATATATATTCTTACATACCTTATCTATTTTAGTATATATATCATCATTTATATCATATGTATAACTAATCTTACTATCTTTATTAACTAGTTCTAATACTTTATTAGCAAGTTTAATTGCTCCTTCACCACCATCTATATAAGCAGTACTAACTTCCATAGGAACATCTCTACTATCGCAATACTCTTTAACTATATTAATTTCTTCTTCACTATCTGTACTATACTTATTTAAACATACAATAAACGGAATATTAAAATTAGATAAATTATCGATATGAGCTTCTAAATTACTTAATCCTTTCTTTAAAGACTCAATATCTTTATTCATAATATTATCTTTACTAACCCCACCATTATATTTTAAAGCCTTTATTGTCGCTACTAAAACAATAGTACTAGGACTACATTCTAAACATCTAGAAGTAATATTTAAAAACTTTTCCGCTCCTAAATCAGCACCAAATCCTGCTTCTGTAATTACATAATCAGCTAATTTTAAACCTAAATCAGATGCTATAACGCTATTACAACCAAGTGATATATTAGCAAAAGGTCCTCCATGTATTAATACCGGATTATGTTCTAAAGTTTGTACTAAATTAGGCTTTAAAGCATCTTTCAATAATACTACCAATGACCCAGTAATACCTAAACTTTTAGCATACACTGCCTTATCTTCATAATCATAACCAATTAATATATTATCTAACTTATTTCTTAAATCATCTATATCTTTAGATAAACATAATATACTCATCATTTCACTAGCGGCTGTAATATTAAAAGACTCTTTTCTATT
>DJPK01000047.1:0-635 GCA_002438545.1 Caryophanales bacterium UBA6414 | reverse complement strand
AAATTAATATCTTCCATAGGTACTACTTGACTATATCCACCACCAGTAGCACCTCCTTTTATACCAAATACCGGTCCTAATGATGGTTCCCGAAGAACAATTAAAGAATTCTTATCTAGCTTTCTTAAAGCATCCCCTAATCCAATACTTACTGTTGTCTTTCCTTCCCCATAAGGTGTTGGATTAATAGCAGTTACTAATATTAACTTACCACGTCTCTCACCATTATATTTTGTATAATCAACTTTAGCTTTATAATTACCATATAATTCTATATTATCTAAGTCTATTAACCCTTTCTTAGCAATATCTTTAATATTATCTTTTACTACACTATTAGCTATCTCTATATCTGTCATATTCTCACCACCAATAATATTATATAATAAAAAGTGAAAAATTGCAGATAAATATCGTTAAATTATAATAATTAGTACTATTTATAATTTTTTTCTTCAAATAATGCGACAACACCGCAGTCATAATTATAAATTACCTATCTTTGCTAATTTTTTAAAAAACTAGTATTAAATATATATTTTAACATATAATACTATATAAACTATATAAGTTTAATATAAATATTAATATACTTATATTAGAAAAGGGAGATGAAAGGTTGAAAAAAAATAATT
>DJPK01000070.1:6581-12901 GCA_002438545.1 Caryophanales bacterium UBA6414 | reverse complement strand
TCTCTAAAAAACGAAAAAATCCCATTACCCGAGATTCTAACGTAAAGATATAAACAAGCATAGTACAAAGAATACTATTCCCAAAAATAAAGTAAGTCTACTAATAAATAATTCTAGTCCTCTTTCTTTTCTATTAGCAAACAAATCAGAATTACCACCTTGAATAATATCGGCAGATTCTGCTTTACCACTTTGTAATAATACTAATACTATTAATAAAATTGATACAATAATCACTGCTGTTTCCATAATTCCCTCCTAAAAACATTTATATTATAACACATATTTATCTTAATTAAAATAATTTAATATATCATTAACTAATATTTCCTTAATTTCCTTAGTTTTTCTATCCTTAACTTCTACTATTCCTTCGTTTACTTTCTTACCAACTACTATACGATAAGGAATACCAATTAAGTCCATATCTTTAAACTTAATACCTGCTCTCTCATCACGATCATCTAATAAACAAGAAACATTATTCTTATTAAAATAATCATATAAACTATTAGCAACTTTTACTTGTTCTTCATCTTTATTATTTATAATAACAATACTAACTTTATAAGGAGCCACATTTATAGGCCATATAATACCATCTTCATCATTATTTTGTTCTACTATGGCTGACATACATCTCGCTACTCCAATACCATAAGAACCCATAACAACAGGCTTTAAAGTATTATCTTTATCAACATATCTAAGATTTAATGCTTCCGAATACTTTGTTCCTAACTTAAATGTATTACCTACCTCAATACCTTTCTTAAAGTATAAAGTACCACCACATTTAGGACAATGATCCCCTTCCATAACATTAACTATATCACTAGCCATATCATACTTAAAATCAGATAAATTAACATTAATATAATGATAACCATTACTATTAGCACCCACTACAAAATTAGTCATCTTAAGTACTTCATTATCTACTATAACCTTACAATTAATACCAATAGGTCCTAAAGAACCAAACTTAGCATCTACTATCTTTGCTACTTCTTCTTCGGTAGCAAATTCTACATCCATACCATGAAGTAGTTTACCAACCTTAACTAAGTTTAACTCTCTCTTACCACTAATAACACACGCTACTAATTCTTCATCAACATTAACTATCATTGTCTTAGCCATCTTATCTAGTGATATATTTAAATAATTAGCTACATCTACTACACTTTCATATCCCGGAGTACTAACTTTCTCCATAGTCTTCTTTTCTTCTTTAGCTATGTTATGTCCTACTACTTCTGATACTTCAATATTAGAAGCATAATCACACTTATCACAAAGAACTATCACATCTTCACCAATATCTGTAATAGCTTGAAATTCTTCAGACAATAATCCTCCCATAACACCAGTATCCGCTCTAACAATACGATAATCCATTCCCATCTCATCAAATATCTTCTTATAAGCATCAAACATCTTTTGATAAGACTTATCCAATCCATCTAAATCAGCATCAAATGAATAAGCATCTTTCATACAGAACTCTCTTGTTCTAATTAAACCATATCTAGGTCTTGCTTCATCTCTAAACTTATTTTGAAATTGATATAAATTAAATGGCATATCTTTATATGATTTAATCTTATTACCTGCTGCATTCAAGAATAATTCTTCATGAGTAGGTCCTAAAACATAATTCTTATTAGCGCGATCAACTAATGAAAACATACTACTACCAAATGCTTTTCTTCTTCCGGAACTAACATAAACTTCTTCTGGAATTAAACTAGGCATAACTAATTCTTGAGCACCAGCTTCATCCATATATTTCTTAACAATATTTCTAATATTACTAAATACCAAATATCCCATTGGCATAAACATATATACTCCCGCACTACTCTTTTTAATCATTCCACTTCTAACAAGTAAATTACCACTTACTGTCTCTTCATCTTTAACATCTTCTCTAATTGTATAAAAAAACGAATTACTTAATCTCATACTATCTTCTTCCTCACTCTAACATTACTTTTATCTATATCTAAATTATTTGTGTCTTCTTTATCTAAATCTAAATCGTTCATATAACGATTAAGTTCTTTAAATGACATACCATACGGGACATCAAAGAATTCTGTAACCATACTCCAGCGTCCATCACTAACCATAATAAAGAACTTACTAATACTATTAATAGCTTCTTCGTAACTACTATACTCATATATACCTAACTTAGTTAAATTACAATTCTCTATATGATAAACTTTACCATTTAAAGAATAAAGTATAAAACAATGCATATAGACATTAAATCTGGTTACATTATTATCAGCTTCATACTCTCTTATACAAAACATTCTACAAGGTATATCAAGTCTATCTAATAAATACTTCATTAAATATGTTTGTTCAATACAACTACCCATTTTATGCTCTAAAACTTCTTCCAAACTAGAAGTACGATAACATGCTCTAAAACCAATCATATCACCAACATGTTCTTTATCCATATAATCAAGCCATCCATACTTTATATTTGTTCTTATAAATTCTAAAACATCTTTAGGGGTCTTAATTGCTGAAAAAGTCATACAAAACCACCCTCATGCTACTAATTATAGCATAATTTAAATTTTTTTTACACAATTTATTAAAATTTTAATATTTTTTTATTGACAACAAAAAAATAACTTGCTATAATTAGTACTGTCCCTGGGGAATTAGCTCAGTTGGCTAGAGCATCTGCCTTGCACGCAGAGGGTCAAGGGTTCGAGTCCCTCATTCTCCACCATTCGGAAAGTGGCTCAACTTGGTAGAGCACTTGGTTTGGGACCAAGGGGTTGCAGGTTCAAATCCTGTCTTTCCGACCATTTAGATTACAAAGCCTTGCTAAACAAGACTTTTTTCATACCTAAAAAGATATTACAGTAATAGTAATATCTTTTTTATAATTATCTATCCTTACCATTAATTACCTCTCTATTTTTCTTAAGAGAATCTAAATATTTTTTTACATATTCATATTTAGAGAAAAATGATCTCATATATATCAATCGCATCTTTTGACGTTCAAAATAATTACTAGGTTCATCCATTGCATTTATCTCATCATTATAGTATCTCATTTGAACTCTACATGCTTCATTAGTATAATCCATATGTTAAATCTTTGATATTACCTATTTAACTATCTCATTATCCCCAAATGGATTTATTCTTCTTATTCTAGGTATAACTCTATCTATTGTATAAGATGGATTATATAACATATAATCATTTTTATATCTATCTTCTATAGCCTCTATTATTCTTTTTTTCTCTTTCATAAGTTTTAGGATAATTCTTCTTTAAGTATTCTCTAGCCATTTCTACCCCATATAAATTAGCCCCTATTTCAAAAGAAAAAGATAACTGTTATCCCATTTAAATCATTATAGCCACCACAATTAAATCCATATAATAGCCAAAATCTCTCTTTCTTTTTTGTATAGTATAATCACTATCATTAGAACTTATTATATCCATAAAACTTATTGGTCTAACATTTATACTAATAGCATACTTATCTTCTTCACCAGTTATTATTCCCCTAGCTATTCTTTTTAATTCAATAGTACTAATCTTTTTTACCATAAATCCCTCACATACCAATAAAAGAATAATTACTAAACTAGTTAATAATTATTCTTAAACTTAATTATTACTTTATCTTCAACAACACTACCCGGTAAAATACTTTGTTCATATACATATCCAATACCTTCAGTTTCATAATTAATGCCTAACATCTTTAATATATTAGTAGCGTCTTTATAAGACATTCCACTAACATCAATCATTTCTTTATTATAATTATTAGTAAGTAAATATACTTTATCATTTAATAATATTGTATTACTACTAGGATACTGATTAACTACTTTAGCACCATTACCAATAACTACTGTACTAACACCTTTACTATTTAATTCACTAACTACATCATTAATATTTTTATTAATATAACTAGATAAATAAACATTTTCTTTTACTTCTTCACCAGTATTAATATTTAAATATTTATTAATATTAGTAAGGACTTCTTTAACAGCGGGTGCGACATAGTTAACTGAATCTTTAGGTTTTTGTAAAGCCATATATATAATTATCTCTGGGTTATCTTTTGGATACATTCCTGCAAAAGAATATGTATAATCATTAGCCCCACTATAATACTTTCCTGACTTATTGTCAAATATTTGTGCCGTACCAGTCTTACCAATAACATCAAAGCCATCGATATAATAAGCATAACCTGTTGCTACACTAGGGTCGCCATTAACAACACTCTCCATTAAATCTTTAATCTTGTTAATCGTACTTTCACTAGCTATCTTTCCAACTTCAGTCTTACCATATTCTTTCTTAACAACCCCTGTATTACTATCTACTATTTTAGATACAATATATGGTTTTAACATCGTACCATTATTGGCAATACCACTTAGTGCTTGTAGCATTTGTATTGGAGTTATTGTAATACCTTGCCCATATCCTGCTGCAGCTGCTTCAATATCATATTTAAAAGAAACATCTCCGGCAAGTTCTCTTGATAAACTAATACCTGTCTTCTTACCAAAACCATATTTATCATAACAATTAGCTAACTCTTTCTTTGTCATAACACCATCTAGTAGATTAGCTACAGCTATATTAGAAGATAGGGCAAACCCTTTATCATAAGTAATTTCTCCCCAACCAGTCTTCTTCCAATCAAATATTGTTGTTGTATCATTAGGGTCAAGTACGGAAGTATAAGTCTTTGAACCTGACACATAAGTATCACTACCATTATATTTACCACTATCAATAGCACACATAAAACTAAATATCTTCATTGTTGAACCCGGTTCATATACATAGTTAACAAACGGATCTAAGTAAGAAGACATATTTCTAATATTAGGATCAAATGATGGTGTTGAAGAATAACCTAATATAGCCCCTGTCTTCGCATCCATAACTCCCATAACTACCCACAAAGCTTCTGACTGAGCACTAGTATCTTTAACAGCATTCTCAATAAACAACTGAATATTATTATCAATAGTTAAATATATATCATCCCCATTAACTGCATTCTTAACATACTCTCGCCCATTAGCTATCTTATAACCATATCTATCTCTCTCATAAGTTATATATCCATTCGTTCCTGTTAATTCATCATTAAAATATTCTTCAATACCAAGTTCTCCAACCTTAACCTCATTCCCATCAACATCTTTATTCTTTGTATATCCCAGTAAATAAGAAGCAAAATCTCCATTAGGATAATATCTCTTTGTACTCTTAATAAAATCTATCCCCGGTAAATTAAGAGACGCAATCTTCTCCATCTCTAACTGACTTAAATTTCTTCCACCACTACCAAGTTCAACCTGATAAGCATCTTTACTAAGTAACTCTATTAACTTCTCTTTACTAGTATTTAAATAAGGCTCTAATACAGCCGCTGTCTCCTCTATATTCTTAACATGTCTTAAAGTATCACTACCCTCACTACGTTTTTCATCTAAGTATGCAATAACCGTATAACTAGACACATCCTCTGCTAAAGCATTACCATTACTATCATATATTGTCCCTCTTTCAGGTAATATTGTATCTTCTTTAATATTTCTATTCTCAATAAACTGACTAATAGTTATATTACCAACCTTATAATTATAAGTACATAAATATACTAATCTTCCCCCTAAAACCAAAAATAAAAGAAAGATAAAAACATAAATATACTTATTAAGCTTAATCTTATTGTTATTTATCTTCCTATCTCTCATATTAAGTCATTCCCTTCACTAATTATAATAATAAATTAATCTATTACTGTTTTGATATTTTCATTATTATAAGTTAAACCTTGCTCATTACTAATATGTTTTATCTTTTCTAATGATACCATTTCATTAATCTTCATCACTAAACTTTGATTCTCATCACTCTTGTTAGCTACTTGATTCTCTAACTTTTGTAATTCTACATTTATTTGTGATAAAGATGATTTACTTAGTATTATCCCTATTACTAAAAGTATTACCATAAAAGTAGAAAACTTATATAGCATCTTTTCTCCTCTTGTTATACCCCTTTTTTTCTTTTTCTTATTCATAGTATCATTCCTTTATTCTTTCTATTACTCTAAGTTTAGCACTTCTTGCCCGATTATTATTAGCAAGTTCTTCTTCACTAGGTGTTATACCTTTTTCTATTACTTTATAAGATGGTAAATATTCATCCGGTATAAATGGTAAACTCTTTAACTTATCATCCACTTCACTATACTTTTTAAATATATTCTTAACTATCTTATC
>DJPK01000070.1:1813-6505 GCA_002438545.1 Caryophanales bacterium UBA6414 | reverse complement strand
GCTTTCTCTAAAACTTCTAATTCTTTATTTACTTCTATTCTAATAGCTTGAAAAGTACGACGTGCCGGATGCGTATTTCTCATTGCTTTCATTGGCATCCCACTCTTAATAATATCTACTAGTTCTAAAGTAGTTTCTATCTTTTTACTATTACGATATTCTACTATCTTCTTAGCAATACTATAAGCATACTTTTCTTCTCCATAATCTCTTATTATTCTAGTTAAATCACTAAGTGAATATTCATTAACTACATTATAAGCAGATATTGGATTACTTCTATCCATTCTCATATCTAGTTTAGCATCATTATGAAAACTAAACCCGCGATCTGCTTCATCTAATTGTACACTAGAAACTCCTAAGTCAAATAATATTCCATCTACTCTCTCTACACCACGTTTATGTAGTTCTTCTTTTATATTAGCAAAATTACTCTTAATAATACAATAGTTACTACCTATTTGACTTAATTTTACATTACTATATCGAATAGCAGTATCGTCTTGATCAATACCATATAAGAATCCTGTATCAAGTTTACTCAAAATAACACTACTATGTCCAGCATAACCCAAGGTAGCATCAACATAAGTTCCATCTTTTTTAACGTTTAAACAATTAATTGATTCATTAAGTAATACACTTACATGTTTCATAACCCAAAATCATCCCCATTATCAAATAAATTTTCTGCAATTTCATCTAGTTTATCAAAGTTATCCTGCATTAAATTATCATAACAATCTAATGCCCAAATTTCTAGACGATCATTAACCCCAATGATAACGCATTCTTTTTTAATTTTAGCATATTCAAATAAAGATGTAGGTATGTTGATTCTACCCTGCTTATCTAATTCACATACAGTTGCACTACTTAAGAAGAATCTAGTGAATGTTCTAGCATCTTTCTTAGTAAATGGAAGCATCTTTAACTTGGAAATAATCTTATTCCATTCATTCATTGGATAAACAAATAAACATTCATCTAATCCTTTTGTAAGAATAAAAGTATCTCCAATATCCTCTCTAAACTTGGAAGGTATAATTAATCTTTTCTTCTCATCAATATTATGACGATATTCTCCAATTAACATAACTTATCCCCCACTTTCTTCCACTTCGTGCCACTCTACAATATTATAATATACTCTTTTTTATCTTTTGTAAACAATATTACTAAAACTTTACATTAATTTTACCAAATAAAAAACTCATCTCTTTTTTCAGAAATGAGCTTTTTATTTTATTTGTAACACCAGTTATCATTTATTTTAGTGTAACCAGATGAACAAGCTATTCTTGTTCCTTCTTTCGTACAGGTATAATACTGTGTCTCATAACATCCTGGTCCAGCCCAACCAGATGAAGTATACCATCCTGATGAACATGTACATTTAGTTGAACAAGATTTAAGTTTTACATTTTTAGTACATGTATCTGAATAAGTATAACTTTCATTAATTGTTGATGCAATGCTTAAACTACATGTATTAGTATTACCAGAAGTATCTTTTACGTAATATGTATGTGTTCCAGCACTAATGCTTTTACTAGCACTATTACTGCCAGAATAAGAACTACTCCATCCTTGATAAGCTATTCCTTTATCATCACTAGCTGTTGCTGTTATAGTACTAGCATTTGCACTTAAAGTACATGTTGGTTTTGTTGTATCACTTGAATAATAGTGAACGTTAACAGTCATATTACCAATAACAGCAATCGAATCTACTCCAACTGTTCCCGTACCAAGAGGGTTTGATGCACTATCAAAATAACTGAAACTATTACTAGCATAATAACCTGCTGGTGCTGCTATATTATATGGGCTAAAAGAACTACCATATAAAGCAGTATCAGTTCTTGAATCAAAATGTATCCACGAAGAATCTTGATATCGATAATAATTAGTTGTAATTGTATAAGTATTAGTGCTAAAACTTAATAGTAAAGATGTTGGCCCCTTAATTGTTCCATTGACTGAACCACTATAAACACCATTATACGTATGTCCAGCTGAATTTTTAATATCAGATATTGAATAATGAGTACCATATGGATGCTCTACATAATAATCTGTGCAATCATCACATACTAACACTCCATCAATATACACATCTGCAGTTCCATAGCCGGCAATTACTCCAGAACCTGCGCCATCTAAGAATCCATTTAAATCAAGATAATATGTATTAGGAGTCCACTTAGCATATAAAGTATGATTATTTTCATTAGTTAATGTGGTATTTTCATCTACTTTAGTACCTGTACCATTCTCACCAGTATACCAGCCTTCAAAAGTATAACCCACTCTTGTAGGCGTTGGCATAGTACCATACTTATCGCCATATGAAGTCGTAATAGTATTTTTATATTTCACATTTACGTTTTTTATTTTTATTGTAGTTGTTACTCCGTCAGCCGCCATGCCAAAATTTAATGCAAAATAAGTTTTTGTAGTTGTTGCTTTAAATGATAAGGTAGTTTTTTGCGCAGACGTTGTTGCTGACGTTGGCAAGTATTTTACTGCTAATGAATTACTACTATTATCTGAATCACCTATTGCTGTGAGTGCTTGATATCCTATACCACTATAACCAGATAATGTTTTATAACTACTAGGTATTTCATATTCAAATGTTACTTCATATTCAGTATTAGCAATAGTATCCATTTCAAAATATATTATTTCCCAACCACCAGATCCAGCACAAGAAATCGTACTAGTACCTGTTGACGAGTCATATGAATTAGTAAACCGGCTTTCAAACCCATTAGCATATAACCAATTTTGAACATTACTCACATCATAACTTAAATTATATGAAACTATTATATTCTTTTTAGTCCATTTAGCATATAAAGTATGATTATTTTCATTAGTTAATACTGTATCGCTAGTTATTTTAGTACCTGTTCCATTTTCTCCAGTATACCAGCCTTCAAAAGTATAACCTGTTCTTGTTGGTGTTGGTAATGTTCCATATTTATCTTTATAAGTTACATTATAATTAGCATTGCTTATCAAAGTAATTTTTGCTGCACCATCACCACTTTTTGCATAATTGCTTATTGCTATCTCGGATACATTTGTCGTTGAATATGTTTTTGTTGACTCTCCATCAGAGGTTGCGCAATTATAACAATACATATATTTATCTGTTAGCGAAGAATTACCTATATAACCAGACCCACCACCGCCAGGAGCAACGTGTCCGCTTCGTGATCCACCATAAAAGCCTCCACCGCCGCCTGTAGTTGCTCCAGTACTTCCACCGCCTTGCCCAAATAATCCTGTAATTCCACCGACAATATCATTTTTATGATAACAATCAGTCGATACTGAACCTCCTATTGTTTGTGAACCACCAAGCCCTGCACAATATTGACTATCTTCCGCTTCAGCTTCTTTTCCATCAGCTCCTAAGTAACCACCACCAGAGCCTCCTTGTAATCCATAACCGCCATAATAAGAACCGCCTCCTCCTCCGGCAACAATTAATATTGTATCTTTGT
Organism: Caryophanales bacterium UBA6414; assembly: GCA_002438545.1. Lineage (GTDB taxonomy): Bacteria > Bacillota_I > Bacilli_A > RF39 > UBA660 > UBA6414. The sequence goes on along the minus strand of DJPK01000070.1, from coordinate 2,984 downwards.
AATTTTCAAGTGATGACAATAAACCAGACTTTATGGCAATATGAGTAGCTCCACCACCGGAACCAAATGACCTACCGCAGCAACTTTGACCACCTGTTAAACCACCACCATTATAGCCTCCTGCAATTTCCTGAGCCACACTTTCTTCTGTTCGACTTCCTTGGCCTCCTATATTAATATATAAATTACTGTTAGCATTCAATGTAACAGTTCCTTGCGAGTATCCACCATAACCACCAGGTGTCCCATCAGTTGTTGTTCCGCCTTGAGCTCCCCATACTTCAAGTTGATATGTTCCATTATATAAAACAGAATAAGTATGTTCTTTAGCTTCGGTATAAGTAGTTTCTGCTTTACCACCTGCTAAGTCTAAACTAATTGTTATATTTTTAGGTTCAAATACTACTTCACAACTAATATTACTTGTTATATTAGATACAGTTAAGATATTATCTACCACCGTACCTTCACATGTAGTTGATTTATATTGATAACCATCATTAGGTACAATATTATATTTAACCGTACCATTCTTAGTAGATAGTTTAATATTAGGTTTTACTTTACCGTAAGTATTATTATTAGATTTAACTATTGCTTTATAGTATGCTCCTTTATTTATGCCAGTACTATTACTAGGTAATTCTAATATTTCTTTTTCAAAACCTACTAAATCTTTAATACTAACTGTTATATCAGTACTACTATTATTTTGAATAAATACTTTGATTAGATTAGTATTCTTACTATTTAATACTCCACTAGCCTCGGTATCGCTTATATTTATTATACTAATATAAGAGTTTATTCCTTCTAAATAAAGTAAGTATGACATATTAAACTCATTAGGATTACTTATTTTAATATCTACTATTTTACTATCATAACTAGGTATTACTATTTCTCTATTAGTGCGATCTCCCAAAGTAATATTAAATAGATAATCCGCTTTACTACTATTACCTTCTGTAATAGTAGTATCAGTTGCTAATGTACCTATTAATGATACTACTCCTATTATAAATATTAAAAATAAACCTATATATATTGTTCTTTTCTTCATTTACATCACCTATCTTAGCATGACAAAAAGAGTCTAATTACTTAAACTCCTTCTTTATATTTAAACAAACAAGTGTTATTATTTTGCCCCCCCCCCAAGTAAACTTAG
>DJPK01000070.1:0-1751 GCA_002438545.1 Caryophanales bacterium UBA6414 | reverse complement strand
AACATTTGTTTGCTATTGCATTACTTAGGAAGAACTACTCTACTTGCTTCTTACCTTCTATTAGATTATAGCACATCTTTATCTATTTGTCATTAGTTTAAAATAAAAAACTAAGAAAACGTATTCTCTTAGTCTTATATTTCTTGCATAACTGTAATAATCATTGGTTTATTACCAGTAGTATTAAATAAATAGTTAGATAATTGTTCTCTAATAGCATTCTTTATCTTAGTATAATCTATATAATTAGGATAAGTATTTTCTGTAATAATTTTACTACATATCTCTTTTATTTTATCAATTATCTCTGTTGAATCTTTAACATAAATAAATCCTCTAGTTAATATTTCAGGTCCTACTAAAATCTTCTTAGTCCTTTTATTTATTGTAGCAGTAATAATTATAATACCATTTTGACTAAGTAATTCTCTATCTTTTAAAACTACTTCTCCAATATCATCACTACTATCTCCATCAATTGAAATAGAACCTGTTGGTATCTTTAAATAATCTTCTACTAATTCACCATTTTCAAATGTTGCTACATAACCGTTTTCTTTTAATATAATATTTTCAGGAGGAATACCAACCATCTCTGCTAAATTAGCATTAGCTACCTGATTACGATATTCACCTTTAATTGGAAAATAATACTTTGGTTGCATAAGTTCTAACATCATCATTAAATCTTCACTTGAAGCATGATATGATAAATATTTCTTAGGAGATAATATTACACTATTTGCCCCTATCTTAGCAATATCATCAAGCATCTTATAGAAAGTCTTTTCTCTTCCTTCATATATTGGAGTAGCTAAAAATACTGTATCAGTAGGTTCTATTCTAATAAACTTATCATAACCATTAATAATTCTAATCATATTAGCATAAGGCTTTTCTCTTTCATTAGTATTTAATATAATAGCATTCTTATCATTAAGATTAGATAAATCTCCAATAAACTTCTTATCAATATGTAAATAACCATTATCTAGTGAATAATTAACTATATTTTGAAGTCTTTTTCCCATAATAACTATCTTTTTATCAGTCTTCATAACTTCATTAAATAATTCTTGTATTCTATATAAATGGGAATTCAAAACATTAAATATTATTCTACCTGGTGCTTTATTTAAAGTTTTAGCAATTAATTCTTCAATACGATGATTAGGAGTTGTATAACCTGTTCTATCAGCATATATAGATTCGCTAAGTAAACATAATACCCCTTGTTTACCAATATATGCTAACTTACCAATATCTGTCTGATAGGGTCCTCTCATAACTGCATCAAAGACAAAATCACTTGCATAGAATATTACTCCATCGTTAGTATATATTGCATATCCAAAATTATCTGGAATAGAATGTGATAAACTAACTGGAAATACTTTAACATTACCAATAGTAATCGCTTTATTAACCTTTATCTCTACTAAATTAGTAGTATCAACTTTATAACTCTCAAACTCTTTTCTAACAATATCCATAGTAAATTTAGAACCATATACTTTAACATTATCTAAATACTTATAAATATCTACTAAAGCCCCCATATTCTCATCATGACCATGTGTTAAAAAAACACCCTTTATTCTTTTTACATTTTGTTTTAAATAATCAATATTAGGAATACTATAATCAATTCCTAATGTATATTCATCACTATATTTTAGTCCAGCCTCAAACACAAGAATATCATCATCTATTTCCATAACAAACATATTCTTACCATTTTCATTAAGACC
>DJPK01000053.1:2930-3861 GCA_002438545.1 Caryophanales bacterium UBA6414 | reverse complement strand
TTTGCTATCTCAAAACCTCTACACTTCATTATTTACTCCTCTTCTTCTCTCAATATTATCTTTTTATTTTTTAATGATTTTTGAACATCAATTACTCTTTGATTAGATGATCCTCTCCATTTTAAAGTAGGATCATGTAAACTATCATCATATTGACCATCTACTAAGACATCTATATAATTAAATATTTCTTTGTTTCTTTCCATAATATCATCATATAGAAACCCACTCCAAACCCACACACTTTTATTTGGATATTTCTCTTTAAAAGTCTTAACTAATTTCATAGTACCATCAATATTTACAGGATGCATAGGCTCTCCGCCTAATACTGATAACCCTTTAATATGATCAGGTTTAGCTAAAGACAATACTTTATCAATTGTCTCATCAGTAAACTCAGTCCCACCTTTAAAATCATGTGTTTCCGGATTAAAACAATTCTTGCATTTAAAAGTACATCCTTGCATAAATATTGATACTCTAACCCCCGGGCCATCAGATATATCCATCTTTCTAATCTTATTGTATCTCATTACTATTCACAGTCCTTGTTATCAATATGTAATACTCTTTCTTTTATCTCTTGTGTTCTTCCTTTATTCCAGAAGTTAGAACCTATATAACCGCAAGTACGTCTAGCTACATTTAATTTATCATGATCACGATTACCACAATTTGGACAATACCATTCTAGATTATCATCTATTAATATTTCTCCATCATAACCACATGCTTGACAATAATCACTCTTTGTATTAAGTTCAGCATACATAATATTATCATATATAAACTTAATAACTTCTAATACAGCATCAATATTATTAGTTAAGTTAGGAGTTTCTACATATGATATAGCACCACCAGGACTTAATCTTTGGAATTCACTTTCTAATTTTAACTTAGTGAAAGCATCTATTTCTTCAAATAC
>DJPK01000053.1:1729-2850 GCA_002438545.1 Caryophanales bacterium UBA6414 | reverse complement strand
CATTTAGCAAACTTATATGTTGTTGATTCAATTGGTGTTCCATAAACACTATAATCAATATTTTCAGCTTCTTTCCATTCCTTACATTTATCATTCATTTTCTGCATAACTTGAATACCAAAGCCATGACCAACCCCACCATCAGTATGACTATTACCTGTCATATATTTAACACATTCATATAATCCAGCATAGCCAAGTGATATAGTTGAATAACCATTATGTAATAAATCATGAATACTCTCACCTTTACCAAGTCTAGCTAAAGCACCATGTTGCCATAAAATAGGTGCAACATCAGAAGTTGCCTTAGATAATCTTTTATGTCTAATTTGCAAAGCTCTATGACATAATTCTAGTCTTTCTTCAAATATCTCCCAGAACTTATCCATATCTTTATCACTAGATAAAGCTACATCAACTAAGTTAATAGTAACAACACCTTGATTAAATCTACCATAGTATTTAGGTTTACCCTTCTCATCAACATAAGGAGTTAAGAAACTACGACATCCCATACATGGATAACAATTACCATTACCATTCTTATCTATCTTTAACTCTTTCATTATCTTTTCAGAGATATAATCTGGTACCATTCTCTTAGCAGTACATTTAGCTGCTAACTCAGTTAAATAATAATACTTACTATCTTTATGAATATTATCTTCTTCTAGAACATATAAAAGTTTAGGAAATGCTGGAGTAATATAAACTCCTTTTTCATTCTTCATGCCTTGAATTCTTTGTTTTAAAACCTCTTCAATAATCATTGCTAGTTCTTCTTTATATTCTTCTGTCTCTCCAAGATACATACATACACTTAAGAAAGGTGCTTGTCCATTAGTAGTAGTCATTGAATTAATTTGATATTGGAATGTTTGAACACCATCCACTATTTCTTTTTGTAAATCTTCTTTAGCATACTTCTCTATATTAGCTTTTGATAATTTTCTCTTTGCATATTTTTCAATATATCTATTATAACTATCTCTAACAAAAGGTGCTAAATGTGTAAGAGTAATAGTTGCTCCACCATACTGACTAGATGAAACTGCCGTAATTAACTGTGTAGCAATTGTCATAGCAGTTAAAAATCTATGTGGTTTTTCAATCATTAC
>DJPK01000053.1:0-1603 GCA_002438545.1 Caryophanales bacterium UBA6414 | reverse complement strand
ATTATTCCTTCATCATGTGCTCTAACAATATCTTCTGGTAATAAGAAACGTCTTGTTATATCTGTTGAAGTAATACCGGCTAAATAATCTCTTTGTGTTGTAACTACTTTAGAATTTTTATTAGAATTTTCTGTATTCCAATATTCACTTTCTCCATCAATTAATTCTTTAATAGCTAAATCAGTTGTATTACTTCTACGAACTAACTCTCTTGTATAACGATATGTTATATACTTCTTAGCAAGTTCATATTTACCAATTGCCATAAGTTTCATTTCAATTATATCTTGAATATCTTCTACTAAGATTCTTTTCTTACCTAGTTTCTCGATATATTTAATAATATTTTTTATTTGAACACTAGATGCTTGCTCTTCTTCCTCAACCTCCAGGTTTGCCTTTCCAATAGCGGCTTCTATTTTCTCTGGACAATAGTCTACCATATGTCCATCTCTTTTAATGACTTTCATTTTACTCCTCCTACTTATCATATGATGACTAAATTATACCACAATATATTTTTTGTTCTATGTTGCACTTGCAACAATTAAATAAATTTGTTATTATTTTTATAAGAGGTGTAAAATGAACGAATTGTTTGATAATATTAAAGAAGGTAACCGTACTAAACTTCTTCAATTTTTGGAAGCAAATACCTTATTTTTCAAGAAAAATAGCAAAGATTTAGCCTTAATATTTGGTGAAAATAGAATCTGTATTGTTAAGTCCGGTCATATCCAAGTTATTAAAAATAACTATAACGGTAACACCACAATTATTGAAGATTTACAAGAAAATTCTATTTTTGGTACTATTACTCAAGGCTATTATAATACCGAATATAGTCTAACTTGTAAGGAAGACTCTTATGTAATTGTCTTTGATTTTGAAAGTATTTTACAATATGATGAATTAAAAACATTCTATAATCAATTCTTAAAAAACTTAATCAAAATATTATCTAATAAAATAATTGAAAATAATAATCGTATTGAAATATTAACTAATAAAACTATTAGAGATAAAATATTAACTTACTTACAACTACTTGCTAAAAAAAGTAAATCTTCCACTATCACTATCCCCTTTAGTTATAGTATTATGGCTGATTATCTTGCTATTAATAGAAGTGCCATGACAAGAGAATTAAAGAACTTAAAAGATGAAGGATTAATTGAAACTAAAGGAAGAAGAATTAAATTATTATTTGATCGAACCTAAAAAAAGTACCACATAACGTAGTACTTTTTAATCATCTCATTGGTAGTCTGTACGGGGTTTGAACCCGTGAATACGAGCTTGAGAGGCGCGCGTGTTAAACCACTTCACCAACAGACCATAATAATATCTTTTCGCAAGATATTATTATTTTAACACTAAAAATTATGTTTGACAATATGTTTAATTTATTTTGTTATAAATTTTATTTCTCTAGCGTTAACTTTAAAGGTTTAGAAGTATCTACTACTCTATTAATATAAAACCTTTTATTTGTTCTTACTTCATCAAGTAATCTTAAAATGAATGGAGTTTTATTCTTACTTTTCTCAACAGTTCTTACAAAGATATCTCCCATCTCATAATTACCCTGTGAATAATACTT